>JAZFSR010000210.1:0-2077 GCA_036446295.1 Candidatus Aminicenantaceae bacterium | reverse complement strand
ATATGGCCCAAAGGGAGCAGCAGCAGTTGATTGCAAAAGATCGGAGGGCACAGGTAGGAACAGGGGAGAGGAGCGAGAAGATTAGAACATATAACTTCCCTCAATCCCGCGTCACCGATCACCGGTTGAACCTGACTCTTCACAGACTGGAGAATATTCTGGATGGTGATCTGGATGAAATTATTGAAGCTTTAGCCTTAAAAATTCAGTCTGAACAGATTGCCAAGTTGGCCGAACCCAGCAGTTAAACCGGAGATTCGTGAGAACACTCGAGGACATCTTTAATCAGGGAAAAACTCAACTCTCTCGTCTTCCGCATCCCGAGTTGGACGCAAAAATACTTCTGTGTGAGAGTGCCTCTATTTCTCTTGAGCAGTTTCATGCATCGCCGGAAATAAAAGTCACAAATAACCAGGCGGATCATTTTTTCCGCCTTATAGAAAAGAGACTGCAGAGCTTCCCTCTTGCGTATTTGACGGGGAAAAAAGAGTTCTGGTCTCTTGAGTTTGCAGTGAGCTCTGAGGTTCTTATACCAAGGCCTGAAACAGAGCTGATCGTGGAACTGGCCATTTCACTGTCTCCTCAAACCGGAACCATCGTAGATATCGGAACAGGATGTGGAACCATTGCCGTGAGCCTAGCCAAAGAACTTCCAAAGACAAGGGTTGTGGCCACGGATATCTCAAAAAGAGCCTTGGAGACAGCACAGTTCAATGCCAAAACACATGAACTTGACAGGATCGAATTTTATCAGGGAAGCCTATTGGCCCCCTTGAGAAAGCTCAAGCTTGAAGACAACTGTGATATCATCGTATCCAATCCTCCCTATGTTTCTGAAGACGAGTGGGAAAAGCTTTCTCCTGAGATAACTAAACATGAACCCAAAAAAGCTCTTGTTGCAGGACAAACAGGATTGGAACGTATTGAGGGACTCCTCAATCAAGCCCCGATCTATTTGAAATCCGGGGGTTTTCTCATTTTTGAATTTGGAGCCGGACAAAAAGAAAAGGTCCTTAATATATTTGGACACGAGTGGATAGATGTGTGCAGTTATAGTGATTTATATGGGATTCCCCGTGTTGTGGTGGCTCGCAAAAAATGATAATTAAAAGCCGTGATATGAATAATTCAGGGTAAAAAGTCTATTTGGAAATTTGAAGGATTTCTTCGAAAAGAGGCATGAGTTTTGTTGTTTCAAATCTGATTTTTGCCCATTTCTCCATGCTGAGAGAGCAGAAGGCTTCTACAACTTCAGGATCGAACTGTGTTCCTGAGTGCAGCTGTATTTCTTCTTTTGCAGATATAAAGTCTCTTTTTTCTCTGTAAGGGCGCCTTGATGTGATGGCGTCAAGAGCATCGGCGAGAGAGAATATCCTTGCTTCTAAAGGTATCTTTTCTTTTTTCAGGCAGTAGGGGTAGCCCGTTCCATCATATTTTTCGTGATGGTAGAGGATGATGTCGCCGACTTCCTTGACCAGTTTAATTTCTTTGATCAATCCAAATCCAAGAGCAGGATGAAGCTTGATTTTTTCCCATTCATTGGTGGATAGAGAGCTCGGTTTTTTCAGGATGGAATCCGGAATGGCAATCTTGCCGACATCGTGAAGAAGAGCACCTTTTCGGATATGATCGAGATGCACTTTGTCCTGAATCCCTAAAATCTGGGACAGGACCTGGCTGTATTTGGACACAGTTCTCGAATGGCCAAAGGTCTCCACATCTCTTATATCCAGAGCCGTCATCAAATTTTCGAGTGTTGTGTTGTGGACTTCTTCAAGATCCAAGGTTCTCTTAAAGTTGCGCTCCTGTTCATATCTCAATTTCCTGAATTTTTTTTGAAATAATTCATTCTTCCGGATCAATTCTCTCTTATGGAACTCATTTTTTATAGCCGAAAAAACGCCGGTGAAATTGCTGGGCGTTGTAATATGATCGATTGTTCCGTCTTCAAGCATGGAAATGGCAAAATCTTCATTTCTGATTTCAGAGAGGAGCACGATTCCTACATGAGGATTGTAGGCTTTTATAGAATGGAGATTCTTGACAAAATTTTCTTCTACAGGGGTTTGAGATATAA
>JAZFSR010000209.1:0-9385 GCA_036446295.1 Candidatus Aminicenantaceae bacterium | reverse complement strand
GTAACTCGAAAAAGGATATTAGATCTCAGATTTTTTAGAAAATCTTTTCGAAGCTCCGGATTATTTGGTTCAAAATATTTATATCTCTGAGAAAGAAACAAAATTCATAAAACTGATTCAGATAGGTAACTCTAGACGGTTTTGGTGGTCGATTGCCGAACTCGACATTTTCAAACCAATGAATCCTACAGCTGAATAACTTTACACAGGTAAGGAGAGATCATGAAAAAGGGAATTCTCATCATTCTGATATTTTGTCTATGGGTACGCGCCTGTCAAAATAATCAAACAGAGGACGGTATTATGTCATATCTAGAAGAACTACAGTTTTTAAAATCATATATCGATGTCATTGAGTTATCAGACCTTGAGGGGAAAGCCAAGTTGATTGCTGTTCCTGCCTGGCAGGGCCGTGTCATGACTAGTACGGCTGACGGAGACAATGGACTCAGTTTCGGCTGGATCAACCATGAACTCATTGCCAGCGGAGATTTACAAGAGCACATCAATGTGTTTGGTGGAGAGGACCGATTCTGGATGGGCCCGGAGGGAGGTCAGTTTTCCATCTTTTTTAAAGGAAAAGATCCGTTTGATCTTGAACACTGGCAGGTCCCTCCCGTCATCGACACTGAATCCTACAGCGTCATCGAACAGCATCCGGATCGTGTTGTGTTTGGCCGGCATTTCCATCTCATTAATTATTCCGGCACTGAATTGGTTGGTGACATTAGTCGAGAAGTCAAGCTGATGAGTGAGGTTGAGATCGCCGGTGCTCTCGATATTGATATTCCAGAAGACACTCTTAAAGTCGGATACATATCCATTAATACGATCACAAATTCAGGAGATAATCCCTGGATAAAAGAGACAGGACTTCTCTCCATCTGGATCCTGGGCATGTTTACCCCATCCCCGGAAACAACAGTGGTAATTCCTTTTGTTGAAGGGAATGATCAAGAACTTGGCCCCATCGTAAACGACTCGTATTTCGGAAAGGTTCCCGATTCCCGGTTGAAGATCACGGATGGATTCGTCTATTTTAAAGGAGATGGTTTATTCCGTAGTAAAATCGGTCTTTCCCCAAGAAGAAGCAAACCCATCCTCGGCAGTTATGATGCCAGCAGTCAAGTGCTGACAATTGTCACCTTCACTAAACCTGAACAAAACAGGATGGATTATGTCAACTCTATGTGGGAACTCCAGGAAGATCCTTTCGCTGGAGACGTCGTCAACAGCTACAATGACGGCCCTCCCGAGCCCGGGGCAAAGCCGTTGGGCCCTTTTTATGAACTGGAAACCTCATCCCCCGCCGCAGCCTTAGGTCCGGGGGAATCTTTGACTCACGAAAATAGAACCTTTCATTTCCAAGGTACAGAAGAAGATCTTGACAAGATTTCCAGAAAATGTCTCGGAGTTCCCCTCCAGACAATTAAAAATGCCTTAAAATGATTATACCCAAACTAGAAGTATGAGCGGGCGCCGACATAGCGATCTTTATAGAATTTGTTGGAGAGGGAATCCACACGGATGGTTTTATTGCTGCCTGGAGCATGGATAAAGAGATTGTTTCCAGCATAAATCCCGACATGACTCACATTTCTTCTAGCCACGGTTTTAAAGAATACGAGATCGCCAATTTGCAGTTTATTCTTTTGGATGAGTTTTCCTCTCCTGAATTGTTCTCGTGACGTACGGGGCAGACTAAAGCCGTTAAGATGATACACGGCCAACACAAGCCCACTGCAGTCGAAACCTTCCTCCGGAGACTTTCCGCCCCATGTATATGGATAGCTTATGAAATTCCGGGCTGTGGCTACCAGCCTCTTTCGGAGTGTTTTTTCATTCCAGGGCCGACTTCCTGCCGAGGGATAGGCTCTTGGTTGTACAATAAAATAATCAGTAATGACTTTTTTATCCAGCAGTTTTTTCGCTCTCAGATCCGCTTTTTTCCAAGTTGTGAAATTCCCAATACGTACTTTGAACAGCCCTGACTCATGGACAAAGTAAAATGCATCATAGCCCTTTTTGTTCAATAAGTCTGTCATTCTAATGGCATTGTCCACGAAGGAAAAAGCACCAGTTTGAATAGTGTAGCCGAGAAGAGCAGGGCCGGGTGGAAAAGGCTTGGACAAAGTATCTGTGTGAACTCGAGCTCGACAACCCTGCCCAACAAGCATAACAAGAAAAATCAGGCAAAAGATCTCCAAGATTAAGGTTTTCCGGCTCTGCCTGAAGAACCTTGGCTTCATCTTAGAAATTCCTTTCGCTTTGTCATTGATCTTTGAGGATTATACCATAAAAGATTTTAATGATTGAACTCTTCTTAGTGCCGTGGTATATCTATGCGATATTCAAAGAGGCTACATTGAAAAATTCAGTCTAGGAGGAAAATTTATGAAGACATTTCTAGGGCTTATCATTTTTTCAATCATCTGTATGGCATTCAATACTTCATGCACACGACAGCCTATCGACATCCATGAAAACGCCATCACTCTCGATACACATGTGGATATCGGAGGAAATTATGCTACAGAAGAGATGGATCCCGGCATCGACAACCCAAGACTTCAATGCGATCTCACTAAGATGGAAAATGGAGGAGTGGACGGCGTTTTTCTTGCTGCCTATGTGGGCAACAGGGATGATCTGAGTGTAGAGGCCTCCCAAAAAGCACATGAAGACGTCATGAACAAGATTGAAGCGATGCATCGTTTAACCGAACAAATGTATCCGGACAGAAGTGAACTGGCTGTCTCTCCCGATGATATTGAGAGAATCGTCAAAACCGGAAAAAGAGCCATCATGATAGGGATTGAGAACGGATTTTCGATCGGCGATAATCTGGCCCGGGTTGAAGAATATTATGACCTGGGTGTACGTTACATCACCCTGGTTCACAGCCAGCACAACCAGATCTGCGACTCCTCCGGCCCGGACGAACCTCTTCACAACGGAATTTCGGAATTCGGGAAAAAAGTGGTCGCAGAAATGAACAGGCTTGGGATTATGTGTGATGTGTCCCATATCGCGGAAAAATCATTTTGGGACCTGATTGAACTCTCCAAAGCCCCTATCCTCGCCACTCATTCAGGCTGCGCCGAGCTCAACCCTCACAACCGCAACCTAAATGATGATCAGTTGAAAGCGCTGGCTGAAAATGGGGGAGTGATTCAGATCGTGGCTTTAGGAAGCTTCTTAAAGGCTGAAACACCGGAACGCCGGAGTGCCTTGGCGGAACTCCGCACGGAATTGGAACTGCCCGGCAGAAGAGAAATGTTTCAAATGTCCGAAGAAGAACGCGAGGCCCTCAAGCCAAAACAAGATGAATATGAAAAACGATTAATAGAGATAAATAAAATCCACCCTCCTACAAGCTTGACAGATATGGTCGATCACATCGATCATGCTGTAAAAGTTATGGGGATTGACCATGTTGGTATCGGAACTGATTTTGACGGAGGAGGCGGCATTCCAGGTTTTAACACCCATGCAGAAGCTAAAAATATGACCGATGAATTGATTCGGCGCGGATACTCTGCCGAAGACATTTATAAAATCTGGGGAAAAAATCTTCTTCGTGTCATGCGCGAAGTAGCAAAGGTCGCTGCAGAAATCCAAAACGAAAATTAATTGATTCTCTTCCGTTGCATGTAGGCATTACATTGAAAGGGCTTTGGTTTATTCAGATTTTTTAAAGGAGTACTCCATGCGATTCAATCAAAAACACCTGTCTCTTATCCTTTGTGTTTTTATGGTTCTCAGTGCAGTATCCCCGGCCGGACACGGACAGGATAAACCGGAACAGCAACCGTTCACCATTGATGATTATGCTCGCTGGCAGAGCATTGTCTCCACATCCCTTTCTAATGACGGGACATGGATGACGTTCGGCTATAAAAAGGAAAAGTCTGACGACTTGTTCTATGTTCAAAGTCTGACATCAGACAAAAAACACGAGATCCCACGCGGATCACGCCCTCTATTCTCAGATAATTCCCATTGGCTTATCGTTACAGTCAGCCTTGCGTGGAAAGAAGCTGAAAAACTTCGCGAAGACAAAAAACCCATTCCCAACAAAGCACAATTGATGAACCTCCGGACAGGTACCGAAATCGCCTGGGACAATGTCGCTTCCTTTATTTTCTCGAAAGGTTCTCAGTTCTTAGCCGTCAAAAAAACCAAGTCCGATCCAAAGGCCAAGTTCAGCGGTGCAGACCTTATCCTGCACAATTTATCAAAAAATACCGACCTCAATCTCGGAAACGTAAACAGCTTTGCTTTCAATAAACCGGGAACTCAATTGGCTTACACTGTCGACGCCGCAGACAAAGCCGGAAATGGACTGTATTTAATCGACCTAGACTCGGGAGCTATTCAAAGTTTAGACAGCGGCAGTGCCGACTATGCCCATCTTGCTTGGGATAAGAAGGGAACAGCCATAGCTATCTTGAAAGGGACACAATCAAAAGAGTTCACGCAAAAAGACAACATCCTCGTTGCCTATGTCGGTCTAAATGGAGACCATCCCACACGGTTCGAATATATTCCGTCGCAGGATGTAAATTTTCCTGAAGGAATGGTGATTTCAGAAAAAACAGCGTCACAATCCAGAGGGAGGCGTGGACAAAGCGCACGAGGAGCTCTTTTTTGGAGTGAGGACAACATGATGATTTTTTGCGGAATAAAAGAGCAGGAGAAGGTCCCTGAAAAGAAAAAAGAGGACGAAAACCCTGTCGCCGATGTCGATATCTGGCACTGGAATGACGAAGTCTTGCAATCTGTCCAGATGAAGCGTGCCGCAAGAGACCGGAATTTCACATTCAGATCCGTGTACAACTTGTTGGACAAAAAATTCCTTCGGCTGACCGATGACAAGATGAGGACCATTTCCCTCTCTGAGAATGCAAAATGGGGAATTGGCCGTGATGACAAGGCCTACATCTCCGACTGGAAGGAAACTCAAGCCGATTATTATAGAGTGAATACACGCACGAATGAACGGACTCAGATATTTAAGGGACAAAAACAGGTTCTAGGATTGTCTCCGGACAGCAAGCATTATCTGTATTGGAAAGACAGCCACATCTGGGATTATGTCATCGAATCCGGAAATATCGTCAATCTGACGAAAAATGCACCCGTCAGTTTCGTAAATGAAGACTACGATCATCCGGGTACAAAACCAACCTATGGAATCACTGGCTGGACAAAGGATAAAAGGTCAGTCATTCTCACTCACAAGTACGACCTCTGGCTCCAGCCCCTTGACGGCAGCACTCCAACTAACCTGACTTCAGGCATAGGGACAAAAGAAGACATCCGTTTTCGCTATGTCAGAACAGACTCTGAAGAAAAGTTCATAGACCTCTCTAATCCGGTTATCCTGTCTGCATTTGGCCAATGGACCAAAAAAGCAGGATTTTATACATTAAAAAAAGGGAAACTGGAAAAGAATGTTTACATAGATAAATATTTTGGGCGCTTAACCAAAGCAAAAAATGCCAATAGGTACATGTACACCATTGAAACTCCCGGAGATTTTCCGAATTTTTATGTCAGTGACCAGACGTTTCTCAATCCTCAACGTATTACCGATGCCAATCCCTGGAAGTCTGAGTACAAGTGGGGCTACAACATCCTGGTCGAATACACAAACAAAGATGGCAAACGCCTGCAGGGTGTTCTCTCCGTACCGGATGATTATCAGGAGGGTCAGAAGCTTCCCATGCTAGTCGATTTTTACGAAAAAAATTCTCAAAATCTCAACAGATTTTCCAGAATGATCTATCGGGATACCCCCATGTTTTACAAATATGTCAGCAACGGCTACCTTGTTCTGCTGCCGGATATCCATTTCAATACTCGTACCACTCATTCGGACATGCTCGACTGTGTGGAGGCCGCTGTTAAAAAAGTGATAGAGATGGGTTACGCCGATCCTAAACGTGTTGGACTTCACGGTCACAGCTTTTCTGGACAGGGATCGGCGTTGATTGCAGGGCGTTCAAAAATGTTTGCGGCCATTGTTGCCGGTGCCGCTGCCACCGATTTGGTATCTGATTTTAATCAGCTCTGGAAATCCTCGGGCACTAATCAACACCGCTACGATTACTACGGGCAGGGACGTTTTGGGACTAATCCTTTTGATGACCTTGAACTCTATATCAATGAATCGGCCGTTTTTCATGCCAGGACAATGGATACACCGCTGCTGATTCTGCATGGGACAGCTGACGGTTCGGTGGAATGGCTGCAGGCTGTCGAATTTTATAATGCTCTGCGTTTTAACGGAAAAAACGTGATCTTAGTTTCCTACCCGGGTCAAGGGCATCATGCCACTAAACTCGAGAACAAAATCGATTTTCAAATACGCATGGAGCAGTTTTATGATTTTTATCTCAAGGACAAACCGGCTCCTGACTGGATGGTCAAAGGAATCCCCTTCTTAAAAAAGAAAAAATAGTGGACAAAGCGTCCAGAGAATTCCAGGTTTTTGCTAAACCGGCAGGTTCTTCCTGCAATCTAAACTGTGTTTACTGCTACTATCTGAAAAAGAAACAGCTCTATCCAAAAGGTACTCCTCTCCGCATGCCCGGGGATATCCTTGAAGAATACATAAAGCAGCACATCAGCGCATATCCAGATCCAGTAGTCCGTTTTTCCTGGCATGGTGGAGAACCCACAATCCTGGGATTGGACTACTTTCACCGAATCGTTGAGCTGCAGAGGAAGTACAAATCCCCGCATCAGCACATCTTTAATGGGATTCAGACAAACGGAATCCTCCTCAATGAAGAATGGTGTCGTTTTTTTGCAGCAGAAGACTTTTCTGTAGGGTTCAGCCTGGACGGCCCTCAGGAACTTCATGACAGATTCCGTGTGACTAAAGACTTAAAGCCCACACATAAAAAAGTGATGCGGGGGTATGACCTCCTGCTGAAACACAAAATTTCCTTCGATATCCTCTGTGTAGTCAATGCCGTAAACGTCCGGTCCCCAATTCAGATATACAATTTTTTCAAACAGATCAATGCTCCCTACATAAGTTTTCTTCCGGTTGTCGAGCTGCAGATGGATGCAGAAAACGGCGTCAGTCCGTTGACAGTATCTGCTGAGACATGGGGGGATTTTCTCTGTACGATATTCGATGAGTGGCTCAGCCGGGATATTGGGAACATCAAAGTGCAGATCTTCGAAGAAGCGTCCAGAACGGCCTTCGGTCAGGATCATTCTCTGTGTATTTTTCGACCGACATGTGGAGATATTCCTGTGATCGAACACAACGGGGATTTTTTTTCATGCGATCATTTCGTCGATGAAGCCCACCGTGTTGGAAACATCATGAAGACTCCTCTTGTCGAGCTGCTCGAAGGTCAAAAACAGGAAACATTCGGTTTAACCAAACTGAGCTCCTTACCACGTTACTGCCGGGAATGTGAGGTTCGACCTATGTGCCATGGGGAGTGTCCGAAAAATCGCTTCCTCAGGACGCCCGATGGCGAGGAAGGGCTCAACTACCTGTGTGCGGGGTATAAACGTTTTTTTACCTTTTGCTTGCCTTTTGTTTCTCAAGTGGCCGCTCAATGGAAAAAACAGAACCTCGAGCAGAAAAACTCGATAGGTCGTAACGATCCCTGCCCGTGCGGCAGCGGTTTAAAGTATAAGAAATGTTGTTTATAAATCGTCAGGTCTTAAGCTCCTCGTTAAAAAACTCTATGGTCCGATTCCATGCAAGTGCGGCAGCCTCTTTGTGGTATCGGGATCCCGTATCATTAAAAAATGCATGCCCGGCTCCCTCATAGACAAACATCTTGTACTCAATCGCGGCCTCCTTCAGAGCGGCTTCGAAAGCTTCAATGCCTGCGTTGATCCTGTTGTCTAAACCCGCATAGTGACAGAGCAAAGAGGCTTTAATCTTTGGGACATCTTCGACTGATGGCTGGCTGCCATAGAAAGGAACGGCTGCCGCTAAATCCGGAGCATTGACTGCAACCTTGTTGGTCATCCCTCCTCCCCAACAAAAACCCATACAGCCGACCTTCCCTGTGGATTGTGGGTGAGTTTTTAAGTATTGAACAGCCGCAACAAAATTCTTGATTGTCGATGCGCCGTCCAATTCTCTCATAAGAGTTCGAGCCTCATTCACATCTTCCGGAGTTCCCCCTAATGGTGACAATGCATCAGGGGCAACAGCTATAAAACCTTCAAGTGCAACACGCCTTGCCACTTCTTCCGTGTGCGGATTAAGACCCCTGTTTTCGTGGATCACGATAACTCCAGGATATTTTTTGTCTCCTTTAGGACGAGCGAAATGGGCATTCATCTGCCCTGTTTGAGCGGGATATGTAATGTTTTCAATATCCAGCCGAGGATCATTCTTGGGGACCACTTGGGCTTGGACAAAGCTCTTTTGCAACAGAGGCAGCAGAATCACTGCTGCAGCCGTGCCTCCGGCAAGGACAGTCAGTCTTTTCAGAAACTCACGACGATTAAGATAACCATTAGAATATTTTTCGTATAAGTCAAAATATTTTCGATCCATCGTTGTCCTCCTCTAGTAACACGTAACACGATGTATAACAAATCTTCCTCCTACCGTCAACATTATCTGCCAATAAAGGAAATAGGGGTGCTCCATTATCGCCTTTAGGCGGCAATTTCGTTATAATGATTTTTTTTCATGACTCACGCACAACTAGGTCGATGAATAAAAATTTAAAGGATGATATTTTTCTCTCGGTCGTGATTCCGGCTTATAATGAGGACCGTCGTATCGCAAATACGCTTGTGAAGGTCCGGGGATATTTGGACAGACAGGACTTTTCAAGTGAAATCATTGTTGTCAGTGACGGCTGTACGGATTTGACCGATCAATACGCCACACAGGCCCTCAGGAATTCGCCCAATTTCCGTCTCTTGTGCCGAGTTGAGAATAAAGGAAAAGGATACTCAGTTAAAGAAGGGATCCTTGACAGCCGAGGCCGCTTGATTCTTTTTACAGATGCCGATCTCTCCACTCCCATCGAGGAGCTTGATAATTTTTTGCCCTGGGCTGATGAATTCGATGTTTTGATCGGCTCCCGCGCCCTGCCGGATTCAAATATCCAAGTCCATCAGTCATTTTTTCGGGAATACATGGGCAAAACTTTCAATCTTTTTGTTCGGCTTCTTGTTTTGCGAGGCATTAAAGATACGCAGTGCGGATTCAAACTCTTTCACCGGCAGGCGGCCCTGGATATTTTCCGCCGGATCAAACTCGCAGGATTTGGATTTGATGTAGAAGCTCTCTACCTCTGCAGAAAACTGGGATACAGCATCAAACAAATCCCAGTGATCTGGAAGAATTCTCCTGAAAGCCATGTCCACATCTTCACCAGTTCTG
>JAZFSR010000208.1:0-2705 GCA_036446295.1 Candidatus Aminicenantaceae bacterium | reverse complement strand
CGAAGGAAGCCACAAAAAATCCATCAGACTCCACCATCATCTGCTGGGCGAGATTGCACTCAAAAGAGAGAATTTTTCGGAAGCTATTGACTCCTTTCAGAAAGCCATCTCCCTGACCCTTTTTCAAAGTGACGTCCTGTTCAACAGTTCATTAGCCCAAGCCTACTACCTTGCTGGACAGCTCGAAAAAGCTCAAGAGGAGTATACAAGGATCCTGAATTTAAAATCGGGGACAAAGGGATATGGGAATTTAATAACAAAAAGTTACTATTTTCTGGGAATTATTCACCAGGAACTCGTAAAGAAAGAAGACGCCATCCAAAATTATGAAAAATTCCTTGAGTTGTGGAAGGAGTCAGATCCTGACCTCCCCGAAAAAGCCGACGCCCAAAAACGCCTCTCCTCCCTCAAATAAATTGGGGACAGTCCCCAATTAAAATAAAAATAATGCTAGTTATGAAGGCCAGGCCCCAAAATTTATGAAGATTGGTTTTTAGTCTTCGGCAAAGGCATCTTTAAGGAGTTTGTTTTGACGTTTAAAGGCAAGGCGGGGGCTGCGGGTTTCGTTCATCAATGAGATCTCTTGTGTCATCAGGCGCGCAACATACATCGTGTAAGTCGCCGATCTCTTGGATTCTCTTTTGAACAAAGGATGATCCCTGTTAATATAGATAATATTTCCTTCTGAAAAACATTCCGGCCCGGTTTCACCAAAAAAATCAAGACAGACTGAAACAGTGCTGTCCCCCATCTTCATCTTACGGACAATAGCATTTGGGGTTATTTTCTTTACAAGGGGATTGCTCTTTCTTTTTTTTCTTGGCTTTGGCCTTACTGCCGAATCTGACTCCTCTGGTTTGATCTCAATGTCCTTACTCACTTTGTCTTGACCTAAAACAGCTCCACCGCCAATCCCTTTTTCCTCTCCATATGGAATAGGACCGAAGGGCGACAAATCAGGATTTATAGCCAGAGCTTTGTGAATTCTCCGGAGAGCATCCTTAACAGCTTGACCAGCTCTGCGGTCATACCGCCGGTCCGCTTCCCTTCCCAAAGTTTTCTTAATATTCCCTACAATCTTTTCCATTATTTTGAGAAATTCCCTGTACTGGTCGGAATCCGTGACAAAATTCGAGCGGTCGCTGGTAATAGGAAGGAAGTCGGCATTGATTTCTCCCTTGATCCTGGCCACAACCTTTCCCCATGTCTCCATCCCGAAAAGATCCCTTTTAATCGTGACACCTTTGACCTTGATATCAATTCCCAAATCTTTTGTGGAAGCCATTGAACTTGGAGTGATCACGATTTCTCCAGATACCAATCCGTACTTGTTTCCTTCTAAAAGCGGAATTCTGTGGCCCACAAAACTTCGAGGGAGAAGACGGCGGCCGTTTACATAAACCAGAAAATCAGGAGCTTTAAGAGGAACAGACTCCGAAAGCCGTTTTTCAACTTCATTTAAATCAAAGGATTTGGATAGTCCCGACAGGACAATGGTTGTTCCGTTCCCTCTTTTGATGTCAGGGGAGATGATTTCGCACGGAATATTCCATGTGTCTTTAGACTTTTCCCATTCTGACTTGTCAAAAATCACTCTTGCAGCAAAATCATTTTTTTGAGTGAAGACTTCAAAACAAGATGCAGCAGCCAGAGAAGCAAATTTCCCGATACCAAACTGGCCAATTCTATCTCTTCCATATTTGGGAGTACGAGGATGAAAAACTTTCTCCTCAGAACCAATATTGAAATACTGTTTCAACCCATCTAAATCCAATCCTGAACCGTCGTCTTCAACAATGATTCTATCGGATGCGATCGTTATTCGGACAACAGCAGCATCCGCATCGTAGGAGTTGTTGACAAGTTCCCTGAGGAGTTCAATGCTTTCTGTATAAAGCCGTTCTCCAAGAGACACAATATGTCTTTTATCAACTGTAACTTCTATGAGTTTTTCTTCTTTGACTTCCAAGTTTCCCTCTTTAATTGTCGTCAAACAAAATAAATGAAAATCTGTTTTCAGTCAAGTTTTTTCCCAGTCTTGACTGGATATGCCGGCCTGCCTAAGGATTTCCCTCACTAAACTGATATCAACGTCTCCAGCATGCGGATTAGGGATTCGTATCTTCTGACTGCCCCTAATCATGAATTGGTGTTTCCCCCCTGAGAACGGTCCCTCGAATCCTAAATTCTTGAACTTTCGGATAAATTCTCGTCTTGAGACAGCAGGCATCAGACAGTAGCGACTTCTTTTATCTTGATCTCAGCACCCTCAATTTTTGGAATAGTGTCTCGATCTCGAATTTTGAGTATCAGCCATTCCTCCAGCACTTCTTTGAGTTCATGACGGCATTTCTCGACATTGTCGGCATTTGCCCAAACACCCTCAAACCCCGGTATTTCAGAAAACCATGTCCCATTGTCAAATTTTTTATACTGAGCTTTTTCAAGAGCTTTCTGAATGTATTCAGTTAACATGGGTATTCACTTGCCTTTATTTGTTTGATTTATTATATCATAAAAAGAAGATGATTTTGCATGGAACTTGATCAGAGAAAAAAAAGGGGGACTGTCCTCACAAGACCTTAAGAATTGACGATCCATACAGAGAAATCTTGTAATAACTGGTAATTTCCTGATTTCTTATCGGCTGCTTCGAGATCGGCTAGAGGTATCAAAAAAATCTTTTCATCCGAACATCTCTTAAC
>JAZFSR010000207.1:0-3016 GCA_036446295.1 Candidatus Aminicenantaceae bacterium | reverse complement strand
ATCCTCGGCGTTTTTCAAAAGCGAATGCGGTCTATGCTTTTGAAGGTGAATCTCCTTTTCAAGAGGAGCTCCTTCGGGATTCTATTGATCTGATTCCTCTTTCTTCCGAAATGTGATGGGAATGTTGTTTCTGATGGGAGCTCCAATTTGGATCAGTTCCCAATCAATTATTTCCACACGATAGTGCATGGTCCTTTTTTTTCCGTTGATTCTCACATCGATATCGATGTTTTGTTCGGCCTCAAGCGTTGGGATTTGAAGGATGACTTCTCTCATGATGGTTCTCCTATGGTATAATTAAAATCTTAGAGTGATTGTCGTTTTGACATCAAGTTCGGACTGCACATTGATTGTTCCGTTGTGCATTCGCATGATCTGACGGGAAAGACTGAGCCCGACCCCGGATCCCCCTTCTTTTGTGGAATAAAAAGGAATAAAAACTTTGTCCATATTTTCTTTAGAGATACCGTAACCGTTGTCTTTAACTTGAATGATTGTCTTTGATCGTCCATCCAGTTGTGCCAGCAATATGATTTTTGCATTCTTTCGTCCTTCGACGGCATGCAGGGCGTTGAGAAGAAGGTTGATAAGCGCCTGTTCGATGAGTTCCGGATCGGCGGCCAACTCGAGAGTTTTGGGCTCAATTTTGATCTCTAGTTTTATGTTTTTTTCTTTGAGGTTTATTTGAATGAGTTTAGATGCCCGATTGAAGAGTTCTTTGATAGGAAATATTTGGAAATTCGGTTTCTGAATAAGGGTCAGGTTTCTGTAGCCGTCCACAAAATGGAGCAGCCCTTCACTTCTTTTTTGGATGGTCTCTGCAGCTTCGCAGATATCCGTTAATGTTTCACCATCTTCAGGTTTTTGAGCAAAGCTCAGATTAGTGCTGTCTTTGATTAATTCGTTGATTGTTGAGGCCAGGGAAGAAATCGGTGTGATCGAATTCATGATCTCATGAGTTAAAACTCTAATGAGCTTTTGCCAGGCATCAATTTCTTTTTCTTCCAACTCGGTATAGATATTCTGGATGGAGACGAGTTTGTATGTATGATCCCGGAGTTTGAATTCTGTAGCGTACAGCGCTAATTGGAGAAGTTCGTTATTGTCATCAATCCTGATCTGTGTTTTCTCCCTCGGTTTCAGTTTAAAAAGTGCTTTGACCAGTGGTGGGCTCCATGATTCGAGAGATATGATATTCTTCAAGCTGGCAACATTAAGCAGGCGTTTTGCGGCCGTGTTGATGAGTGTGACATTGCCGTCCGGTTGGAAGGCGATCAGGCCGATGCCCACATGCTGCACGATCGTTTGCAGGTACCTGTAGTGCTCCTCTTTTTCAGATCGTGCTTTCCGGAATGCATCGAGGACTTCATTGAAAGCCAATCGGAGATTAGCAAAAGATTTTCCCTGACCGCTGTCTTTAAACGATTGAGAGAAGTCGCTGAATTTAATGGATTGGAAAAAACGGGTGAGATCACGATTTGTTTTTTCGACATAATGAATCAAAGCATAGGACTGGTAGAGAATGACCACACCAAGGATGAATAACGCGGCATGGAGAGTTGTCTTAAAGAGGAGGAAAAAAAAGAGAGCGAGTGTGGTGCTCAGTGCAATGACACGCAGGACACAATTGATTCGGAAATGTCTATAGACCATATTTTTCCAAACGGCGGTAGAGTGAAGCGCGTGAAAGTCCCAGTTCTTTCGCGACGTGGCTGATATTCCCGCTGTATTTGCTGATGGCCCTATGGATGACGAGTTTTTCGATCTCTTCCAAGTTGAAATCCCTGATGGAAAGGGATTCGCTGTCTGAACTATTCGTTGGGAAAAAGAAATCTTCGGTCTGGAGTACATGGGATTCACTCATGATGATCGCCCTTTCGATGGCATGCTGCAGTTCTCTCACATTGCCGGGCCACGGGTATTTTTCCAGCCTTTTCTTTGTCGAGGAATTCATCCTCTTTATGGGTTTATGGTACTTTTTACAGTAAATTTTGATGAAATGTTCGGAGAGGAAGGGAATGTCCTCTAAACGGTCTTTTAATAGAGGAAGCTGAATTTCCACAGTGTTGATACGGTAGAGCAGGTCTTGTCTGAATCTATTTTCGGCAACGACACTGCGAATATCCAGGTTGGTGGCACAGATAAGACGGACATCGATATCTATGGGCTTATTGGAACCCAAGCGTGTGATCGTTCGGTTCTCTAAGACCGTCAGGAGTTTTGCTTGAAGGGTTAAAGGGATATTCCCTATCTCATCGAGGAAAAGAGACCCCCCGGATGCAATTTCGAAGCGTCCTGCCCTGTCTTTTCTTGCATCTGTAAAAGCTCCTCTGACATGCCCGAAAAGTTCGCTTTCGAACAGGGTTTCACTCAGGGCTCCCATATCCACGCTGATAAAGACTTCTTCTGAGCGAGAAGACTGCCTGTGAAGTTCACGGGCGACGAGTTCTTTACCTGTTCCGTTTTCTCCAAGGATAAGGATATTGGCATCGGTCAATGCGACTTTCTTTATGATAGCAAAAACATCCTGCATGGCTGGGCTGATTCCGATAAAGTCATGGAAAGGTTGATCGAGGTCTGCGCTCAGCTGTTTCTGCCTGGACCGGAGACTGTTCGCTTCTAATCTTGTTTGGCTCAATTTTATAGCAGAGGACAATGTGGCGATAAGTTTTTCATTCTGCCAGGGCTTGAGAACAAAATCGGTCGCACCTTCTTTTATGGCCTTGACCGCCATTTCCACATCACCATAGGCTGTGATCAAGACTATGACCATTGACGGATCTATCTCGAGAATCTTATTCAACCAAATAAAACCTTCCTTCCCGCTTGTGGCTCCCTGGGCAAAATTCATATCCAGGAAAATGACATCATAATTTTCGTTTCTTATTAGAGAGGGAACAGCTTCCGGGCTTTTCTCTATATGAATGTGTGCAACATACTGTTTGATGAGCAGCCGGGCGGCTTGAAGAATATCTTCATTGTCATCGATGATGAGTACTTTTCCAGTTTTTTTATC
>JAZFSR010000206.1:0-4094 GCA_036446295.1 Candidatus Aminicenantaceae bacterium | reverse complement strand
GCCAAAGTGGGAGTTGTAAACCACAAGAAAGCGATGGCTGTGGATTTTGGAAAGGACAACATCCGTGTCAACAGTGTCTGTCCCGGGGATGTGGATACACCTCTCCTCCACGGTGAAGCCGTGCAGATAGGGCAGGAGGCGGCGGAGTTCATGAAAGAGGCCGCCGATCGTCCACTCGGACGAGTGGGGCAGCCCATAGACATCGCCAATGCCGTGCTTTTCTTTGCCAGTGACCTGTCCTCCTGGATTACAGGTTCGGTATTAGTCGTTGATGGAGGAGGCTTAGCTTGAAAAGAAATAAGGATTTTGTGCATCCGTATATTCCGAATTCCGTTCCGGAAGTTAAAGCGGAGATGCTCCGGGAGATTGGAGTTAAGGAGATCGAGGAATTGTATGCGGATATTCCTGATCATCTCAGATTTCATCGAGAGCTCAATCTGCCCGAACCCCTGACGTCAGAATATGAATTAAAGTCACATGTGGAGGAGATCCTCTCCAAGAACCGGACCTGTGAGGAAAATGTCAGCTTTTTGGGGGGAGGGTGCTGGCAGCACTATGTCCCGGCCATATGCGATGAAATCAATCAGAGGTCGGAGTTCCTCACAGCCTATGCCGGAGAACCCTATGAAGATCACGGAAGATTCCAGGTTCTTTTTGAGTATCAAAGCCTGATGGCAGAAGTTTTAGACATGGATGTCGTCAATGTTCCGACCTATGACTGGTGCCAGGCTGTCAGCACGGTCATCAGAATGGCAGGAAGAATCACTGGGCGGCAGGAGATTCTGATTTGTGACACCATATCTCCCGAAAGATTGTCTGCCATCCGGAATTACTGCCTGCCGGTTATGACAATAGAGATGATAGGCCACGATCAGACAACAGGCCTTATAAATCTTAACGAACTTGAGGAGAAGATTACAGAGAACACCGCCGGTGTTTATTTTGAGAACCCTTCTTATTTGGGTTGTATCGATGATCAGGGCAAGGATATTTCTAGAATCGCTCATGATAAGGGGGCTTTGAGTCTTGTCGGTGTGGATCCGATCTCCTTGGGAGTTCTAACACCTCCCGTTCAATATGGAGCCGATATTGTCTGTGGCGATATCCAGGGACTGGGCGGCCACCTCAGTTATGGAGGCTCACTTGGCGGCTTTATCGCCACGCGTGATGAGGAAAAATATGTACTGGAGTTCCCCTCACGATTGTTCGGGATGACTCCAACGACCGTTCCGGGAGAATTAGGATTTGGTGATGTGGCGTATGAGAGGACGTCGTTTGCCGAAAGAGAAGAGGGGAAAGAATTTGTCGGGACACATTCCGCACTCTGCGGGATTACAGCGGCCGTCTATCTTTCCTTATTGGGACCTCAAGGTTTTGTGGAGTTGGGTGAGACGATTGTTCAAAAGAGTTTTTATACCGTCAAAAAGCTGAATGAAATCGCGGGCATTCAAGCTCCCAGGTTTTCCTCATCTTTTTTTAAGGAATTTGTCGTGGATTTTAATGCCACGGGAAAAACAGTTAAAGAAATCAATGCATTTTTACAGGAGAAAAATGTGTTTGGAGGAAAAGACCTCTCGGAAGAATTCCCGGATCTGGGCCAGTGTGCCCTGTATTGTATCACTGAGATTCATACAAAATCCCATATCGATCGACTTTTAAAAGCCCTGAAAGATTGTTTAGGTGTATCATGACAGAAAAACAAACAACCAAAACCAGAAACTTTCATCAGGCCAAATGGAGTGAACCCGTTTTATTTGAGTTGAGCCGTCCCGGGGAGAGAGGGCTAATGGTGCCCGAAACCGAAGACAGCATTGCTCAGGAGACCGGAGACGCAATGTCCCTCCTCCCGGAGAAGATGAGAAGAACAAAACCCCCTGCCTTACCCGAAATCTCTCAAATGAGGGTTCTCAAACATTTTCTCCGTATATCCCAGCAGTGCCTGGGGGCCGATTTTAACGTGGATATCGGCCAGGGGACATGCACGATGAAATACAGCCCAAAGATCAATGAGACGCTGGTGCGATCGCCGAAAGTCACGGCCCTTCATCCATTCCAGGACGACAGTACGGTCCAGGGAGCTTTAGAAATCATCTATAAACTGGATGGATTTTTGAGAGAGATTTCGGGGATGTCTCAATTCACATTCCAGCCCGGTGGAGGTTCGGCGGCAATATTGGCTATGGCCTCGATAATACATGCCTATCACTCGGCTCACAAGGAGGCCGGCCAGCGGGATGAAATGATTACCACCATCTTTTCTCATCCTTCGGATGCGGCCGCAGCGGCAGTAAAGGGCTATAAAATCATCACTCTTTATCAAAATGAGGACGGTCTGCCGGATGTTGAGGCTCTTAAAAAAGCGGTCTCCAACCGGACGGCAGGACTTCTGATCACAAATCCTGAAGATACGGGGATATTCAATCCAAAAATTTTAGAATTTAACAAAATTGTTCACCAGGCCGGGGGAATCTGTGGTTATGATCAGGCCAATGCCAACGGAATTCTCGGGATCACTCGAGCGAAAGAGGCCGAGTTCGACCTCTGCTTTTTTAACCTGCACAAAACTTTTTCATCGCCTCACGGCTGCGGAGGGCCGGCTACTGGAGCCCTGGGTGCCACGGAAAAGCTCATCGATTATCTTCCTGTGCCTATTGTTGAATTTGACGGGCAGTCCTATAGTCTGAATTATAAACTTCCTCAAACGATCGGAAAGGTCCGGGGTTTTCTCGGAGTATTTCCGGCTGTACTGCGTTCCTACGCCTGGATTATGAGCCTTGGTGCAAAGGGGCTCAAGGAGACGGCCAATATCGCTGTCCTCAACAATAACTATATCCTCAATAAAATCCGGAACCTCAAGGGGGCCAGTGCCCCTTATGCGGAAGGCCGGCACCGCATCGAGCAGGTGCGCTACAGCTGGGAGAAGCTCACGGAAGACACGGGGATTACAACAGAAGATATCACCAACAGGATGGTCGATTTTGGATTTCACCTGTGGTCCAGCCATCATCCCTTTATTGTTCCGGAGCCCTTCACTATCGAGCCAACGGAGTCCTACTCCAAGGATGAAATCGACGAGTATTTTGTGGGTTTAGAGCAAGTGGTTAAAGAGGCTTATGAAAATCCTGAGATTGTAAAAAATGCTCCATATAATAGTGTGGTCCATAAAATAGATCCCGCCTGGCTGGATGATCCGAAAAAATGGGCGATTACGTGGAGAGCGTATTTAAAAAAACATGGTTTGCGCAATAAAAACCATATCCGTTGAAGTGAACCATTTTTCCTAGAAGATATCTTATTGAAAATTGGGAACTCGAGCTTTTTTGCTGAGTTTCTCCATAGTTTCTTGGATTTCCGTATCAGATTTTCCTTGAATTTGTATCTTTTTGTTCATCCCTATAACCGCTCCCAATAGTAACCCCACGCCTCCGGCTATAGCCCCATAGAGTAAAAAACTCGGCATTTTTTTTGTGGCTACTACATCTTCAAACTGCGTCTCACCCTTAACTTCCCTTCCCGTTTTTCCTGTAAGTCCCTGTGTAGCTGCACCGCCTAAAGCTCCGAGAAGACCTAATTCAAGAATCATGGATTTTTTTCGAATCGTGATGGCTTTCACATCCTTTATCTGCACATTAATATCTGCATTTGTCTCTGCATTCAATAACAGCAGCGAATCCTTTTTAACAGTAATGAGTTCGCCCGTGACCTCTTGACCATCAGTTTTCTCGACTGTAAGTTTGGCCCCCTTTTTTTGCTGCGCCGTTAAATTTCCTGAAAGTGCCACGATACAGAAAACAAGAAACAATGCTGTGAATTTTTTTCCTCTTTCCCTCATTTTAGCCTCCAATTTAATTTTAACTCGATTTTCTAATAACATAAAAAATAAATTTTATGGCGTTCTATCCCTATATATTTTATAGCAAAAATATAATTATGATTTATTCTAAATAAATTCTTAAAGAATTTCAAATAGGAAAATGTTTTTTTATTCAGAGTTGATATTTTTCACATTCTTGGTTTATAGTCTTTTTAATGAATAGAGCAAAGCTCTACTCCGGAAAGGACTGTCCGTTTTTTCTTGCTTTCAAAATCCATTA
>JAZFSR010000205.1:0-3083 GCA_036446295.1 Candidatus Aminicenantaceae bacterium | reverse complement strand
AACTTCGAGTGGTCTTTTTTATTCAGGACAAGGAAACAAAAGAAGTTTTTAACGCTGTTGTCGCAGATGTGAAATAATTAAAGGGACATCATACTTAATTATAGGGATATCATTCTTATCTCTCAGTCTTTTGTTTATCAGAAATGAGTCAACCGAAAACAAAATATCGCTGGGTAATCCTGTTTATGGTCTACATTTGCATGCTGGTGTTTGCATTTACGCTGCAGTTTTTACCGCCTATCCTTCCTACACTCATCGTGAATTTCAACCTGTCCCATGCCCAGGCCGGACTTTTGATGAGCCTTTTCACGCTGCCGGCCATTTTTTTGGCGATTTTGGCAGGACTACTTTCCGATAGGTGGGGAACTTATAAAGTGGGACTCATCTCACTCCTCATCGTCATCGCCGGGACGCTGACTTTTGCATTGAGCCGTACATTTGTCCTGGCTGGGATTGGTAGAACTATTGCAGGAGCAGGCGCTGTGACCCTGACCATTGTGGCGGCTAAAATCCTTTCCCAATGGTTCCACGGCCGTGAAGTGGGTTCGGCTATGGGGATTTATAATACGGCGATGCCTGTTGGCTCGATTATCTGTTTTTCGACCTTCGGAAAATTGGCGGCACAGTCGGGCTGGCGGATGCCGGTGTTCATCACGGCGGCTGTAAGTCTTTTAGGACTTACGACATTTCTTATTCTTTTTAGATCAGCACCGGATTTGTCGCAAAGGGAAGCTCAAAGCAAGCAGGATGGAAGAACTATATTTTCTAATGTCCTGCACATTGCCGGTCTAATTTGGATGGCCGCTCTGTGCTGGCTTTTGTTTAATGCCGCGGTTATCTCTTTTTCGACATTTGCACCTGATTTTTTCGTTTCCAAAGGAAAAACCATCGGGTATGCGGGTTTTCTTACGAGTTTGCTCATGTGGGGTTCTTTAGTCTTAAGCCCGGTCATTGGCCGCTTGATCGATAAATTCAACAGCAACGGTATTTTTATCGGAGTAGGGGGCTCTATGCTGGCTGTTTCACTTGTTTTTGTTTCCAGGGCGACGAGTTTTATCCCCCCCATGGCCGTTATGGCTGTGGCCGTGGCGTTTGTTCCCACACCCGTTTTTTCCTATCTTTCTAAAAATCTGCCGCCAAAGGACCTGGGTGTAGGATTTGGCATACTTGGGATGGTTTCAGGGATAGGCATGTTTTTCGGGCCCACTCTATCCGGCTTGATAAGGGATAAAACCGGATCGTATGAAATGACGTTTCTCTTCCTTGCTGCTCTTTCCCTTCTCATAACAGCGGCAGCTGTCATTTTTCAAATAAGGGCCAAAAAAGCAAAAGAAGCGGCTGAAGTCTAATCATCTAATCACTCTTTGAGTGAGCGAAATAGACTTTGGCAGCGATTTTCCAGCCATCATCAAATTTCAAGAGGGATAAATAGTCGGTGTAGATCATCTTCCCATCTTTTGAAAGCTCGATCTTAGCTGCAGCGCTGCCTCCGGTGATATCGAGACTGGCAATTTTGCAGTCCATTTTGGAACTTTTAGGGTCAAAGTTAGCCGCCTGCTTCCGCTTTTCAATGTTTTTAATCCATGTATCGATAGGATACCGGCTGATCTTGTTTCCTGAAGCTGAAAAAATCGCAAAATCCGAATGAAATCCTTTCCGCATACTCACTGTATCCAGATCATTAAATGCCCCGTTAAAGTAGGCCGATTCGATCACACGTTCGATATCGGCTTTATCATCGGCCATTAAGAAATTTGTAGGAAACAGTGTCAGAAACAAAAAACCCATTAAAATAATTTGCACTTTCTTCACGACTTTCACTCCTTTCGAATGCCCTGAATTAAAGGGACATCATACTTAATTAATTAAAATAATTAAAGGGACATCATACTTAATTCAGCAAATAATTAAGTATATTATCCCTTATTTCAGGTCATTATGTCAGAGGGACATCTTTCTTAATTCAGCAAATAATTAAGTATGATGTCCCTTTAATTCAATAATTAAGTATAGTGTCCCTTTAATTGAGGAGACATGCTAATATACGTTTTTTGGAGGAACAACTAATGGCGATAGACGATTCCCTGGAATTGGACAATTTTGAGACTCTAACACGCGAAACAATCCCTCGTCCCGGTGAGATCCCCAAAATTTCCGGATTCGATATCTATGGGGAATCGATCCCGATCAGAGGGCCAGTGGGCGGGGATCATATTATCTATCTCGATTTCAAGAACAGATATGATTTGGATGAAAAGATCAAGGAGGTCTCACAAGACGAGCGTTTTACTCCACAGACTAAAGACCGGATTATTGCCAATATTCATTCTTTGAAGACCAAGGCCGGATTGCTCATTGCGGATGTTTCCGGCCATTACAAAACTGATTTCTCTTTTGCCTCGCGCCTGCATGATTCTTTTTTGATCAGTGTTCTTTATGAGATTGAAGGCCGTGGGGATGTGACTCCGAATCTTTTCCGGAAGCTGAATACGCGGCTCTATAATTCCTCAAGTTTCGATAAATATATCACCATGATCTACGGCGAAATTTCCGAGACAGGAGCCTTCAAATTCATTTCAGCCGGGCATCCTTTTCCTCTGATTTATTCCCGCAAACAGGAGAAGCTGATGCCGGCCGACGTGTCCGGAATGGAGCCCTCACCTCCGCTTGCGGCATTTCCTTCAAGTGGCCCTGACTTGGAAAGGAACATGTTCCGGAGTGGATTTCACAGCCGGTTTAGGGTTAACCATCTGACGATCACCGAGCCGGGAGACATCCTTCTGCTGTACACGGATGGTGTCACCGAGCACACGAATACAGCGGGAGAATTCTTTTATGATTCGGAATCAGGTGGAGAGCTCGAGAAGACCATCCACAGAAACAGAGATCTATCTATCCATAGATTTGTATGCGCGGATCAAAGAGAGCCTCATGGACTTTGCTGAACCTCAGGATGATGTAAGCTATATTCTTATCAAGAATATGGAGTGAAGTTATGAATAGGCCTTTTATGAAAACGTTATTTGCTTTTTTAATAATAACCGGTTTTATGGCCTGTGGAAACAAAAATGGTGACGATAATG
>JAZFSR010000204.1:0-3394 GCA_036446295.1 Candidatus Aminicenantaceae bacterium | reverse complement strand
CATAACACCTTTTTCGACAATACCGTATTTTTTTCCGAGAAGAAAAGCTAATTCCTCACTTGCAACTATCGCAAGTTTTCTTGCACCTAATTTCTTCGGACCGGATGTCAGACTTTGTGCAATGGTCGATAGATCTTTTTCTGTCATTTGGATATCTGAAACATCTCTGGCATCCAACAGAGTATCGTGGGGATCCTTTAAATCCATATCTGATATCATCTCCTTCTGCATGGACATGAAGTCTTCAAGAGAAAGCGTCCCTGTTGCGTGAGCCGACACAATGGTCCCTTCTCTTTCAAGGCGGTAGCTAATTGGCATGTCAATTTCTTTTTAACAAGAAATTATTATTATTATTTTATCAATTTTCAACTTGTATATCTAGGTTCTTATTAATTTGACTCAAACCACCTGTCCTGATAGGTTAATAAACGGATGCACATTTATGCTATTCTCTCAAGGAGAAGGACATGAAAAAAGAAATCAGCCGTCGAGAATTTATCAAGACCTCTTCCAAAGCAGGATTGTTTATCGGGTTTGCAGGGACAAATTTCTTAAAAGGAAGTCCAAACGAAACCTTTGACATTATAATCAAAAACGGCACTGTTATCGATGGAATCGAGAATAAATCCTACAGAGCTGATATTGGCATTTTGGGAGAATATATAAAAAAAGTAGGTGATCTTCAAAAAGCTAGTGCTTCAGCAGTTATTGATGCGACCGATCGAGTTGTTTCCCCGGGATTCATTGATATCCACACGCACACAGATACGGAAATCTTGATCAATCCCAAGGCTGAAAGCAAGATACGTCAGGGCGTTACTACAGAATTGGGCGGTAATTGTGGAAGTGGACCTTTCCCGATGAAACAGCCCATTTCAGAATCCGCAAAACGCCAGGCTGAGAGAGACAATATTACAATGAATTGGACCGATTTAAAGGGATTCCATTCTGCTGTAGCGAGTAAAGGGACAGCCCTTAATCATGCCACCCTAATCGGACAAGGCACTGTTCGCAGTTTTGTTATGGGAGATGACCAGCGCGAACCTAGGGCAGAAGAACTCGAGACTATGAAAAGAATCGTTGCCGAAGCCATGGAACATGGTGCATTTGGGATCTCATCCGGTTTGGAATACACTCCTAGCGGATTTGCTGACACCACAGAGCTTATCGAACTCTGTAAAGTTGTCTCTAGATATGGAGGATTTTATGCGACTCACATGAGAAGTGAGGACGAGACCGTTTTAGAGGCTGTGGGTGAAGCTATCCACATTGCAGAAGCGGCAAACCTTCCACTGCAGATTGCACACTTTAAAGCTGTAGGAAGTAACAATTGGTGGAAAATACCAAAAATGTTTGACCTCGTAGAAAGAGCGGCTGGGAGAGGCCTGTCTGTTACGGTAGATCGCTACCCCTATATCGCTTTTAGTACAGGATTAAGTATCAACTTTCCACAATGGGCTCTGGAAGGAGGGATGAGTAAACTTATCGCAAGGCTTAAGGATAAGGACATACGGTTGTCCATGAAAGCAGAAACACTTAAAAAAGTCGCCGGCTCCGGTTGGGATAACATCGTCATTTCCAATGTGCATAAAGAAAATAACCAAAATTTAATAGGAAAAAATATCACAGAATCGGCAGCCGCAGTCAACACAGATCCTTACGAATTTATTTGCAATCTTATTGTAGATGAGGGCCGCGATGTCTCTTACATTGGTTTTGGTATGAATGAAGAAACCACCGAAGCCGTCCTCAAACATCCCCTCGCTATGCTTGGCTCTGACGGATCTTCGCTCGCACCATTTGGTCCGTTGAGTGTGGGAAAACCTCATCCCCGAAATTACGGGGCTTTTCCCCGCTTCCTTGGATATTATGTCCGTGAAAGAAAGATCCTTTCCCTCCCTCAAGCAATCAAGAAAATAACTTCTATGCCGGCAGCCAGGTTAGGACTTAGAGATAGAGGCTCAATCAGGCCCGGCAAATATGCAGATATCGTCATATTTGATCAGGCTAATATCATAGACAAAGCCACGTTTATCGATCCCCATCAATATCCTGTGGGAATTGATTATGTCATCGTCAACGGGACCATTGTTGTGGATCATGGAAAGCATACTGAGAAACTACCTGGAAAAGTGCTCTCCAATTCGTTTTTATAGGAGAGATTCTAGAAAATCGTCATATTCCGGGGCTTTATTTTCCCAGGCAAACTTTTTCAAATGTTCTTTAAAATCGATATTTCGTATTAACTTCGGATTTGATACAAGTTCAGTTAATTTTTCGACAAGTTTTTCTAAAGTATCATAATAATTCAGAGGGAACATCTTTGGAGGAAATATCTCAGGATAGCTGAGACGCCGCGGGAACAGTGGATGGATTCCACAATAAACAGCCTCAACAACACTCATGCCAAAAAAGTCCTGATTGGACGTCACGGGAAGAATATCCGAGGAGTACAGCCATCGTATGTATTCATTTCGGCTTTCGACATAACCGAATTGTTGAATCCGATTTCCATGCTTCTCTCGAGCGATTTCAAAGACATCGGGCTTTCGCTTGAAATTTTCGCCAAGAACAACCATTTGAAAATCAAGTCCTTTTTCGGCCAGAATATCGAGAACCTTAAAAAAATCTTCTGGATTTTTGTCAAACTCCCATCTGTTATTCCAGAGAATTATAGGCGCTTTGTGTCCCCTGCATTGGCTCCCTAATTCTGGACTCTGTGCATCAAGAGAAGATAAATCCATTCCCAAATGCAGAACATGCGATTTCTCTTCAATCAACCGGATATTATGTAACTCCCGAAAATCAGGAAAATGCCTCAACAGCTTGGGAAGTTCATTGAGGAAAGATTCTCTATGATAAGACGAATTAAACACAACGGAATTTGCAGCCAGCGCTGACACATAATTGATGAAACCGTAATGCTTATCCCTTTTGTGCAGGATGTCCCGATCCCCTGCTGACCATGGATAGGAAATCTGGTTTTCATGAAAATAAACTGCCACAGGAATTTGGGCCGTACGCTCTCTTGTTAAAGAAAGAAAAGTGGTCAGGTCGAGCATGTCTGTAGCTAGAATCAGATCAGGATTGGAATCTAGTTCCATAAAAGTTTTTGCGAGAGATACCGCTCCTCCATGCATCCGCCACTTCCAGTACCGTCCATCTAGACTCAGGATTTTAACCTCGTGCCGGCTGTGCTGTTTATATCCCTCCGCCCAGACGCGGTGTGACCCGGTAAAGTAGGGTTCAATAAGAAATATGCGCAATGTCTTTTCCTTTTTTAATTAAAATAATGCATTGAGCTATTTATGGCAATCCCTGTACGAATTAAAGGAATTAATTGGTTCCTTTAATTGGGGAGGATTGACCGGCTATTTTTAAGGTGATATATTCA
>JAZFSR010000203.1:0-3066 GCA_036446295.1 Candidatus Aminicenantaceae bacterium | reverse complement strand
GAACTTCTTGTTTTGGAAACGCAGCTGCACAAATTTCACAAATCCGGAATTGTCGCGGAGAGTCACTTTGATAACATCCCCCGGTTGGAATGAACGGGAGTTGAGATCGATGACAATCTGAGGTGGTTCTTTCCCACGCTTTTCCTGCAGCAGCAGAGTTGTAGGAGAACCAAAAAGAAAACAGAGCGTCATGGCCGCTAAAATTTTTTTTATAACCATGATTTTTCTTCTCGTTCCAGTTTCTCAGTAAAATATATAGAATCACTATTATAAAGTCTATAAAAAAGGGCCATCTCTCAAAGAGTTGTTAGGATTTTACTCAAAAAATAGAATGAAACTGACTCGACGGAATTTCATTTGGCTCTCAGGAATAGGATCAATGTCTTTTTGGACTCGAAAAACGCAAGGGTCACAAATACCCACGCGCCGTGTTTCTTCTAATCTTTCTCCATCTTCCTATCCGAGTGTTTGGATCGAACTGAATCTTGATAACAATGGTCATGGTAAAGGAATAGATTTGAAGAAGATGAAATCCCCCTTTCCAAAGATTATTCTGTTTCTGTTGGAGAGGAAGCTGTCCTTATAGGTACTCAAGAGGGCGCCACGATTTCGGCTTACGATGTGGTCCAATGGGCAGAGGTTTCAGTCTATAAAATTCTCCTATCGCTTAATCCTCTTCTGTCCAAAAGAATCGAAGGGGTCTAGGAGTCAAAAGGAGTAGCTTAGAGAAAACGCCTGTTTTTGAGGCCCTAGCTGGATTCCAATTTTCAACCTCTCCGAACTATCCCCTCGATTCAAGTCAGATATCTTTTTTCCGACAAAAAATCCGATCGCTGAACCAATGAACACATCAGAGACCCAGTGTTTATTTTTATGAATCCGAGAGATCGCCACCAGGCTGGCCATACCATAGACAAGCACATCGACAAGAAATTCTTTCGAGTGTTCCGCAATGACGGTTGCCACGGAAAACGCTGAAGAGGCATGGCCGGAAGGGAAAGAATAATTACTTGAGGTTAAGGAAAATGGATGAAAACTTCCTCTTAATTCTCCCGAGTAAGGACGGGCTCGTCCAATCGAATATTTTAATATCCCGACCAACGCCCCGGAGATGACAAAGCTCTCTACCCCTAACAGGGCAATTTTTCTCATATTATCCAGTTTGAATATATCGCCTACAATGTAATAAGAAGCCAGTAAACCACCTAAAAAGACTCCATTTCCGCTATTGGTAACAGACTCCCAGATATCATCAAATAGACCTGTCTTATTCGAATCGACCCATTCCTTAATCTTCTGATCAAAAGCGAAAAAGAAGGCCCCGGTTCCAGCGACTACTGCCAGTGTTAAATAATCTTTCCCTTTCCAATGTACAGGAGAGCGGACAACACTGAAGGCATCTCTGCCGAATTGTTTCAAATAATTCAAATCGAGCTTATTCTTAGAACTAGTGGATGTTTCTCCATTCAGATATCCTGTAGAGGATATGAAAACAAGAATCACTATCAAAAAAACCAAAAATGAAGATTTGCGTTTTGTGTTTTTTTGTTTAAGCATGTGATTCCATTTTGCCCTTATTTTTATTCATTAATAGATCGATTCTATTGAGAGTTCTTTCCGTTACTCCCTGGAAATGAACGAGAATCTGCTGCGCCTTCTCCCCTAGTCTTTGTGTCTCCTCATCATCAGAAAGAAGAAACATACGTTTTACATCCTCTTGCGTTTCAATGATCCTGGCCGCGTCAGCTTGGACAAACTTGTCAGCCAGTTCTTGGAAATTCTCCATATGAGGTCCAAAAAAAATGGGTTTGCCATAGAAAGCAGGCTCGAGTAGATTCTGCCCTCCCCATGGGATCAAACTCCCTCCAATAAAGGCCACATCACATAGGGAATATAAACGCGACAATTCTCCCATAGTATCAAGAATAAGCACATCCCAAGTTTGATCCGGCTGAATCTCTGATCGACGTTTGACCACAAATGGAAAATTTTTTAACAACCGTTCTATTTCTCCCGTTCTCTCGGGATGCCTGGGAGCCAGGATAAATTTAATATTGTCTTTTTCTTTTCTCGCCAGGGCGAAGGCCTCTATAAGCTTTTCTTCTTCACCTTTTCGAGTGCTTCCAGCCAGCACAACCTTATGATCTTTGGCTATATTCAGACTCGCTTTAAATTGAACAACATCATTCTCGGAGAACGAAGGAAGAACAATCTCAGTCTTCAAATTCCCTGAAACTTCTACACTGTCTGCACGGACTCCGATGCTTTCAAGACTGTTCTTTTCCCTTTGTGTCTGCACTAAAAAATAATCAATGTTTTTTAATATTTTTTTGAAAAAAAACCGGAACCTGTAATATTTTTTAAAGGATTTAGGTGAAATTCTTCCGTTAATTAAGAGAACACCTTGTGTTTGTCTTTTTGCCTCCCTTAACAAATTGGGCCAAAATTCCGACTCTGCGAGAATAAATAATTGAGGTTTTAGAACTCGGAAAAATCTCTTGATTACCCAACGAAAATCCAAAGGAATAAAAAATATTTTATCCACTCCCACAAGTCTATCCTGAGCCACCCGAAGGCCGGTAATTGTTAACGAAGAAAAATAGATTGTACATTCCGGATGCCTTTTTTTTAGATCCACAATCAATTTTTGCAGCGAGAGGACTTCTCCAACAGAAACCGCATGAATCCATACAGATTTCTCTTTTTGACTCTCCTGGTGCAAATGGACTCCCAGTCTTTCCTTCAAGTACAGGCTTTCCCCTCTCACAATTTTCAATTTAAAGAAATAAAGAGGCAAATAAAAAACAAAGGAAAGCAGCAGAGCGAACGAATACAAAAAATACATGTGCCCAAGCTTACTAAAATTATCTCCTCTAGTCCAGATTCTGAAAAGTCCTGGAACCTCTCTATTTCCGAACGAAACGGTTTATTTTCAACTCATTTTCTGGTAAGCTACGCTGGTTATTGAATTTATCTAGCAAACTAAAAACATTATATAAAACTGAGAGGACACAAAATGGTTGAAGAGAAAAAAGAAGTCACCGAGACAAAAGAAAACAAGGAACT
>JAZFSR010000202.1:0-2730 GCA_036446295.1 Candidatus Aminicenantaceae bacterium | reverse complement strand
GGGTCGGATGCTTCCATTGCATCGAATATGAGAGTTCCTACTCTGGATGGTCTTGGGCCTGACGGAGATGGGATGCATGCAGAATACGAACATCTTATCCTTTCCACTTTGATTGAACGGACAGCGCTTTTAACTGAACTTTTATGCCGGCTTTAGTAATCGAATGGAGAAATTTTTTTGATCAAAAAGAAATATCTTCTTTCTCCCGGCCCCACTCCGCTGCCGGAAGAAGTGCTTTCATTAGCTTCAGAACCCATTTTTCATCACAGGACTCCGGAATTTTCAAAGATCTTCATGGAGGTCACAGAGGGGCTGAAATTTGTCTTTCAGACAAAAAATGATGTTTATGTCTTGGCTTCAACAGGTTCAGGAGCTATGGAAGCCGCGGTTGTCAACACCTTAAGCCCTGGGGATAAGGTCATATGCATCAACTGCGGAAAATTCGGAGCAAGATGGGCCCATATTGCCAGAGCCTATGGTGCCGATGTCAAAGAAATTGTTCTCGAGTGGGGGGGAAATTTTTCGAAAACCCAACTGGCTGGAGTCATGCAGAAAGTTCCAGAGGCAAAAGCTGTTTTTTCTACACTTTTTGCAACCTCAACAGGTGCACTCTACGACATCCAAGGATTTGGAGAAGTCGTATCTCCCACAAATGCGATTCTTGTTGTGGATGGGATCTCGGGATTAGGGGCCACTCCATGTCCTATGGATGACTGGAATATTGATGTTCTTATTTCAGGCTCACAAAAAGCGTTCATGACTCCTCCTGGATTGTCTTACATTTCATTCTCCAATAAAGCTTGGAATCTCCTGGAATCATCTTCCATGCCAAAATTTTACTATGATGCCCGAGAATACAAGAAAAGTTTAAAAAATAGAACAAGTCCTTGGTCCCCCGCCATATCTCTTATTCTACAGCAAAAAAAATCTCTAGATATTATAAAATCCATGGGTCTCAATAACCTTATTCACCACCACCAAATCTTAGGGAATGCCACTAGAGCCGGTGTTCAAGCCATTGGGCTCAAGCTGCTTCCCGAATGTCCGGGAAATGCCTTAACGGCAGTTAAAGTTCCTGACGGAATCGATGGAATAAGGCTGGTTAAAATTATGCATGAGAAGTACAATGTCTATATCGCAGGAGCTCAAGGTCCTCATAAGGGCGATTTTTTTCGGATCGCTCACTTAGGGTATATGGGTGGGTTTGATGTTATTACGGCGCTCTCAGCCCTCGATATGACTCTTTTGGATCTTGGCTATTCATTTGAACCGGGACAATCCATAAAAGCCGCCGAAAAAATCATAAAGGAGAACTGGCAATGAAAAAAATTTTAGTCGCCGACGCTTTGAATCCTGAGGCATTTGAAGAGCTTCAGGCCATCAGTGACTTTGATGTCACACTCAAAACAGGGATGGACGAACAGGAACTTATCCGCACCATTCCGGACTACAATGCCGTCGTCGTTCGCAGTGCAACGAAAATGACAAAAAAAGCCCTTGAGGCTGCATCCAATCTTGAACTTGTCGTCCGGGCAGGGATTGGGCTGGACAACATTGATCTGGAGGCTGCGAAAGACAATGGAATTCAGGTCGCCAACACACCATCGGCCACAACATATACTGTTTCAGAAATGACATTTGGTTTGATGCTGAGTGCCGTACGAAACCTTGGTCAAGCCAACCTGTCGATGAAAAAGCATAAATGGGAAAAAAAGCTCTTCAAAGGGTCAGAACTTTTTGAAAAAACAATCGGAATCATAGGTAGTGGAAGAATAGGTCTGGATGTGGCCAAAAAGGCATTGGCTTTTGGGATGAAAGTTATCGTCTTTGATGTCGTCGATATTCGGACCGACCTGGATGTCAAGCAGGTCAGTTTGGATGATCTGCTGGCTCAGGCCGATCTTATTTCTCTGCATCTTCCCCTCCTGGATTCGACCAGACATTTGATAAGCAGTGATGAGTTTGACAAGATGAAAGAGGGTGTCATTATCATCAATGCTTCAAGGGGAGGGATAGTGGATGAAACGGCCCTGCTGAATGCTCTGGAATCAGGAAAGGTGAGAGCCGCAGCCATAGATGTCTATGAAAAAGAACCTCCGGTTGATTTTTCTCTCATCGATCACCCCAAGGTGATGGCCTCACCTCATATCGGAGCGGCAGCTAATGAGGGACAAAAGAGAGCGGGATTTGAGGTTGTTCGGATTCTCAAGGAAAAAATGACAGGAAGATAAAATTTTAAGATTCAAGGAGTCGAGTGAAATGATTATGAATTTTAAAGAATTAAGCTTAAAGAGGAAAAAGAATGATCTACTTAGATAACAATGCAACGACTCCGCTGGATCCAGCTGTAGCCAAAAAAATGTCCCTCTTTTTAAAGGAACAATTCGGGAACCCCTCTTCTCTTTATCCCATTGGAAGGGCAGTCAAAAACATCATGAATCAAGAAAGAGAGACCATTGCCCAATCTCTTGGGTCCATCAAGACAGAAATATTCTTTACCGGCTCTGGAACTGAAGCAGATAATTTTGCTATCCGCGGTGTTATGGATGCCCTTCCAGATAAAAATGAATTCATTTTATCTAAAATCGAACATCCGGCAGTGATTGAAACCGCTAATTATCTGAATAAACAAGGGATAACCGTTAAATATGTCCCCGTCGATTCCTATGGAACAGTCGATTTAGACTATTTAAAGAATATTATTTCAAAAAAAACGGCACTCATCTCAAT
>JAZFSR010000201.1:0-8003 GCA_036446295.1 Candidatus Aminicenantaceae bacterium | reverse complement strand
GAAGAAATAAAGAAAAAGCTGAAGGGCCTTGGTTATATTTCATAGGAATGTTTTAAGCACAATAATGAACCTGGACCATGGAAGAATGAATATTAAGAGTGATTTGCCAGAAAATCAAAGTGAAACAATGATATTGCTTGTGTTGAAAAAACATTGGCATTTATTATGAATATTTCAGGTTAACTAAGATGTGGATTATTAACACAATTATCGGGAAAATATTTGAAGTTCTCTTTCTCCCCTTCAAAAACATGAACCCCTGGTTTGGGATGATTATTATCTCCCTTCTTACGGGACTGCTTATGCTCTTCATCTACAAGTTCACGTCCAACCAGGAAGGCATCAAGAATATTAAAAACAAAATCAAGGCTCATCTCCTCGAGCTTAGGCTCTTCAAAGACAGCCTGAGCATTTCTCTCAAAGCCCAGGGAAACATTCTCCGTGCAAACTTCAAATACATCGGATACGCAATGAAGCCTCTTCTTGTAATGATAATTCCAGTCTTACTGATACTCATTCAGCTAGATTTCTGGTTTGGTTACGATTCTTTTGATCCCAAGCAAAAAACCATCCTCCGCGTTCAGCTAATGGAAAACGTTCCTATTATGGACACCGTGATCGAAATCAAGGAGGGTTCCGGTATCATTCTCGAAACACCTCCCCTTCGGATATTGGAAAGTAACGAAATCAACTGGCGCATCAGTGCAGAGGAGATTGGTGTCCACGGAATCACAATTTTGGTTGACGGTCAGGAATACACAAAAAGTATCTCGATCGGACAAAATAAATTGAGCCGGATATCACCATTGAGGACAAGAAAAAACTTTATCAGAGAAGTCTTCAATCCGAATGAATCTCCTCTGCCAAAGAATTCACCGATAAAATACATAGAAATCACCTATCCTTCAAAAAAAATGCACCTTTTTGGGTTGAATATTCACTGGCTTATCGCCTATTTTGCCCTTTCTCTCATCATCGGTTTTTCGCTTAAGGGCTTCTTTAAAGTGGAAATATAAAAGGACATATTATGAAAATTGAATTATTTAAAATGGAACGCTTGCAGTCCAAATGGGAGTTTAACGTCGATTACAATCTCTCGGAAAGCGGCGTTTATTCTATGACCTTTGAAGAACTTGTCTCAGCCGAACAACTCGAAAATATAACAAAGACTCCTCTTAGTTATCTCCAGACAAACGGTACAATCGGACTTCGGGAAAAGATTGCTCACATCTATCCAGGCGCCGGTATTGAGAACATTTTGGTGACAACCGGTTCGGCTGAAGCCAATTTTCTATTGATGTGGAAATTTTTAGAACAAGGTGATGAAGTGCTGACCATGTTTCCCAACTATATGCAGATGTGGGGATTAATGAAATCTTTTGGAGCCAGTATAAAGCCCTTTTATCTGAGAGCAGATCTAGATTGGAATCCCGACCTTTCCGACCTCAAAAATCTTATCAGCCCAAAAACAAAACTTATTGCGGTTACCAATCCTAACAATCCCACAGGCGCACAGCTGAACGAAGAAGCCCGGAAGACAATCATCGAACTGGCCGACAGCGTTGGGGCTTGGATACTTTCAGATGAAGTCTATCAAGGAGCTGAACTGGACGGTCTGATAACACCAAGTTTCTGGGGGAGCTACAAAAAAGTCATTGTGACCAGCGGTCTATCCAAAGCTTACGGACTTCCAGGTCTGCGAGCGGGCTGGATGGCAGGACCGGCCGATACAATGCAGGAAATCTGGACCTACCACGACTACACCACGATTTCCCTGAGTGCAATAAGTGACAAATTGGCCCGAATAGTTCTTGAACCTGAAAACAGAAAAAAAATTCTCAACAGAACCCGTAAGATTATCAATAACAATTATCCTATCAGTGATGAATGGTTAAAAGAACAAGGAGGAATTTTTAAATACATCCCTCCCAAAGCCGGAGCCATTGTTTTTCCACACTATTCCCTGGACATCAATTCTACTGTATTAATCGATAAGCTTCGCCAAGAGAAAAAGGTGCTTCTAGTTCCGGGAGATCATTTTGAAATGGACAGATACATCCGTTTTGGATTTGGCGAAACAGAGGATTATCTCAGAAAAGCTCTTCATCGTGTAGAAGAAGCCATTAACGAAATTAGAAAATAGAAAAGGATTCTACTTGCCCTTTCCAATTTTATTAAACCAGGCAATCTCATCGAGTGTTTTTCTTTTTTTCTCTTTGGAAGGCCGGCTTTCAGCATATCCCATAGACATTAGAGAAACAATTTTATACTTTCTGGGAATATTCAGTAATTTTCTGGTTTTTTTCGTACTGAACCAACCGATCCAGCACGTTCCCAATCCCAACTCTTCCGCCTGAAGCACTATATGTTCACCTGCAATTCCCATATCGATAAAATAAAAGTGGATGCCCTGGATCTGCTTGCCTATCCTGTTGGCGACAACATCGAGTTTTGCCAGCATCACTATGATAACAGGAGCTTTCCCCGCAAACTTGCTGGAGGAATAGATCCCTGAAAAGACTTCATCCGAAAAGTTCTTTTTCACCTCCGGATCATCTATAACCAAAAAACGCCACGGCTGAACATGATCTGCCGATGGCGCCATGCGAGCCGCTTCGAGACAGATCAGAACCTTTTCTCTTTCGATAGGCTTCTCCAGATATTTCCTGATACTCCGCCTGTTCCGAACGAGCTGCTTAAAGGATTTTATTTTATTCATAGTTTCTTTAAAGTTACCAATCCGGCTCTCTCGAGAACACGGAAAAAAGAAAGAACATCCTGAAGTTTAATGGGTCCATATTCTGCAGAAACGGCTTTTTTGATATCGAGAATACTCCTGTAGCCATCAACAAAATTCAGTGCCTCGTACGAAGAATACCCTTGAAGTTTTATCTCCTCTAATACTTCTGATCCAAGTTTGCCCACAAGCCAATCCGTTTGGAGAGGCCCGATAAAATTCTCATCTCTGACTGGCACGATCCGGCTCAAAGCCTTCTCTTCTGCACTCTGTTGAATGGCCTGGGGTTTGACACCGAATTGTTGACTGAGGTTTTTAAAATGTTTCTGCGCTTCTATCTTAAAGGTCGAACGTAGGGTCCTAAGGTTTCCAGTAGAATTTTCAATCCATTTTTTGGCCTGCTCATTTTCGGCAAAGACAACGGTTGAGAGGACGGACTGCATCTCTCTTTTGGCCGAGTGCTCGATGACATTTAAAACCTGTTTGTACAAATCCAACAGGTCATCAGGATTTTTTGCATCCAGCATAAAACCCAGGCTGTCATAATAATCGGCAGAAAGGCGGGCCAAGCCATTCCTTGAAATGATTCGAGACATGTCCTTGGCTTCACTCTCTGCGGCATGGGCCATAAAATAGGATGAGCCCAGAGCGATAAAACACACACGGCGGAGTTCGGAAGCATCGACCTTATCCATAGTGTCAAGACTTGTGTGATGAAATGTATCCCCGTGCCCAAACATCACAGAGGGAGTCCTTAAAGCCCCATCATTAAAGACATAGTGATCACTCCCGCCTCCGAAAGGTCTGATCCTGTAGACAAAAGGATGCCGGCTTCCACGTTCACTCCTCAAATTCAAGCTCTCCGCCAGCAGTGTGAAATTGACGACAACATCATTGAGATAACTGGGTATTGAATCAGGAGTACGGGTAATATTGAAAGTTCCTCCAGTCAAATGCAGATCCTCTCCAATCATATCACAGTTAATGACGGCCAAGGTTTTGCGTGTTCTCTCGAGATGGGCCTTGATATAAGGGTAGGTACCTGCAAATTCAGGAACCCAGAGAAACCTTATGGTTCTTCTTGGTGGTTCAATAAGGCCTGAATTAACCATTTTTTTCAATGCTCTTGCCATTTCCAGCATGCCTCCGGAGCCGCTGGCATTATCGTTAGCACTAGGGAGAGGATGGCAGAGATGGCCGATTATCATCACTTCTATCTCAGGATTTGTGCTGCCCTGAAGGGTAGCGGTGAGAATTTCAACCTGAGTTTCATAATATTCGGCCCGGACATTAGCCTTAAGCACAACTTTTTTTCCCTCATCCAGCATTTTCTTGAGAAGCCACCCTTGATTTTTTGACACATTAAATCCGAATCCGATTTTATCCCGTTCCTCCCAGGAAGGCCAGATGGCTGTGTAGCGGATCAAGTTTGGATATCCGGGCAGGACATCAGGAGGGTACCATGTGATCACCCCAAGAGCTCCTCTCTTAATTACAGCCTCCCGCATCACATCGCCCGTATAAGCCGTCGCCAGGACAATTTTCCCCCGGACATCTTTTTGCAAATAGGACACATCTCCGATTCCAGATCCAACATCCACCAATTCGGCTTCGACATCGGCCGAATTACTGTGTTTCACCAGGGTTAAAGGAATCTCTTCATATGAACACAGCTTTCGCTTATCGGGAGCCAACATCCACAACTCGGCACTCTTTGCTCTCCAACCAATGGGAGTTCTGTATGTGTAATAAAAAGTGGATCCATTCGACGGCCAGCCTTCAATTTTGGCATTGTCGTACCCCATCTTTTCCAACTCCCCCTTGATCCAAACTGCTGAATCATGCCATCCCTCGGAGGCTTGGATACGATCAAATTGAGAAATCCTTTCCGTGTATTTATAGGCCATTTCTCCAGATATTTCCTGGATTAAAGCCTGTATCAGTTTTTTTTCTGCCAGAGATTTTTCACTGGCCTCCAACCCGCTCCCTACAAATACAACAATCAAAAATAATAGGATTATCCTCTTAAATTTAGGCATAATCTCCCTCCCTCATTCTTTTTTCCTGAAAATATTCGCATGAGTATTTGAGAAGACCATTTCCCTAATCTATTCATATACCACAAATAGGAGAGAATTGAAAAATTTCGGGGAATGCTATAAGCTTGATATTCAGTGAAAAAAAAAAATTTAAGGGCCGATGCATTAGACATCTTTCAGGCAGGATTAAACTCAGTTGATTCTTTTTCTGCTGTTAAAAAATATTTATTCCTTGAAAAGAATATATTAGCCGTCAACGGAAAAAAATATCCTTTATTTGACTACGATAATGTCTATGTGTTAGGGACAGGAAAGGCCACGGCTGCCATGGCCCAGGCTGTTGAAGATTGTCTTTCAGATCGAATCACATCGGGTTTTATCAATGTCAAATATGGGCACACACGTCCATTAAAATATATTACAGCTCATGAAGCAGGACACCCGGTTCCTGATGATGCTGGCCTGAAGGGAAGCGAACAAATTATTCGTATGATCAAATCTGCCGGAGAAAGGGATTTAATCATTTTTTTAATTTCAGGTGGAGGATCTGCACTGCTGCCTTCACCGGTCAGTGGATTAACGCTCCATGACATCCAAAAGACAACCCAAGCCTTACTGGAGGTTAGTGCCCCTATCACAGATATCAACACAATACGGAAGCATCTCTCCAGATTAAAAGGGGGGCGATTGGCAAAACTGGCTTATCCTGCAACCCTTATTACACTCATCCTATCTGATGTTATTGGGGATCGTCTCGACAGCATCGCCTCAGGTCCCACTGCCCCTGATGAGAGTACATATCGTACGTGCCAACACATCATAAACAAATTTAGCCTTCAAAATAAAATCCCGTCACGAGTATTCGATTTCATTGTTTCCGGACAAAACGGCAAAGAAGAAGAAACGCTCAAATCCGGTGATCCAGTTTTTCAACACGTCCAGAATGTGATCATAGGAAGCAACATTCAAGCTATAAAAGAAGCCAAAAGGAGGGCAGAGACTCTGGGTTACAATAGCCTTATTATCTCATCGTCCATAGAGGGAGAGGCCAAAGAAGTGGCGAAAATGTGTGCCTCTATTTCAAAAGAAATCATCAGCACACAAAATCCCCTACCTCCTCCGGCATGTATCATATCCGGAGGCGAAACGACAGTGACCATCCGAGGACACGGATTGGGAGGACGCAATCAGGAATTCGTACTGGCCGCGGCTATTGAAATCGATGGATTAGACAACACTGTCATCTTCAGTTGTGGAACGGACGGCACAGATGGACCCACCGATGCAGCCGGAGCTATCGCTGACGGTCAAACGCTTAAAAGGGCCAAACAAAAACAGATGGATGCGGAAGATTATCTTATAGACAACGACTCCTATAACTTTTTCAAAGCTCTGGACGATCTGATTTTCACAGGGCCTACGTTCACGAATGTTATGGATCTCAGACTAATTATGGTGACTTAAAAGAAATGAAAAGGAGGATCCTTTGAAAAGGAACAAAAAACTTTGGGTTTGGACTTTAACTATTTTCCTTTCCGGCAGTCTCTATCTACACACAGCAGATGTTCCCTTCTGCAAGCAGATCGCCAACTACTCAATCGAGGTTATTCTCGACACCCAGCAGCAGTGGATCTTTGGAGAAGAACTGGTGACCTGGACCAATGATACAGCTTATGTGACTGATGAGCTCTGGTTTCACCTGTACTGGAATGCATTCCAGAACAATAAAAGCACCTTTTTAATCGAGTCTTCCGGAAACAGAACAGCTGATTTTGAAAGGGACGATTGGGGATACTGCCGTATCGAAAAAATTGATCTGGTCCAGGGGGAAAACTTTGAGGACTTCGATCTAAAGCCTGGTATGGAATTCCGCTCTCCAGATGACGGGAATCCTTTCGACAGAACAGTCCTTGCGGTCAAACTTCCTCAGGAAATCCAGCCTGGTCAGTCCATAACAGTCCGCATTGTTTTTCAGTCTAAGGTTCCCCGCCCTATCGCCAGAACCGGAGTCTTTAAAGACAATTATTTTATGGCCCAGTGGTTCCCCAAGATTGGAGTGTTTCAGAACGGAAACTGGAACTGTCACCAGTACCATGCTTCTTCGGAATACTTCGCCGACTATGGAACTTATAATGTTCAAATCACAGTCCCCTCACATTTTGTCGTTGGTGCAACAGGCGAACGCCGCGCCAAAACAGTCAATAAAGATGGGACGATCACACATCATTTCTATCAGCACAGCGTTCACGACTTTGCCTGGACGACAAGTCCCCGTCTTCTCGAATACAAGGAAGATTATGAGTTTATTAAGGGAAAAACCACAGAAATAACGCTGCTTCTTCAGCCAGAACATAAAAAGCTTAAAGACCGTTATATGAATGCAATTAAAAATGCAATCAAGTACTCCAGTATTTTTTACGGTGACTATCCTTACACTACGGTCACATGTGTCGATCCCGGATACAACAGCGGCTCAGGAGGGATGGAATACCCGACGTTCTTTACGGGAGGTTCCTATTTTCTGACACGGAAAGGCATCCCGAGGCCCGAAGGAGTGACCATTCACGAATTCGGACACGGGTATTTTTATGGATTGGTCGGAAACAATGAATTCGAAAATCCCTGGATGGATGAGGGATTCACATCTTTTTTGGACACGGAAATTTATTACGCTGCCTATGGAGAGCCAGTGTTCTCAAAATCTTATTTTGGAATCCCTACAGCATTTAGGAATGTGAATATCCCCATTGAATCGGACGGTATTTCCCGGCACCGACAAACATATAATATGGATCAATTACAGAGATATTCCTGGGAATTTATGGAGCGCAGCAGCTATGGTGCAAACTCCTATTCAAAGGCGGAATTGATGCTCAGAACACTGAAACGCTTTATGGGAAAAAATCTCTTTGCCGCGATGATCAAAGACTATTCCATGCGCTGGTGGTTTAAACACCCAAAACCCATAGATTTTTATGATGTTGTATCCGAATATGCTGGAGAGGACATGAGCTGGTTTCTGGATCAGTTCGTTTACGGATCGGAAAAATTGGACTACGCAATATCGAATATCTCCAACAAAAGACCAATTCAACCGGAAGGTCTGTTCGATGGAGAATACAAAAAAAATGAAGAGACCAAGGGACAAGACATCTTTGAATCCGAAGTACTTGTCAGGCGTTTAGGAGAAGTTAAAATTCCGGTCGAAGTGCAAATTGTTTTTAAAG
>JAZFSR010000200.1:0-6171 GCA_036446295.1 Candidatus Aminicenantaceae bacterium | reverse complement strand
CGGATGCTGGTGTCCTCGATGCCCTTTAATTTTTATGCCATTATCGCCCTGCTGATCGTCCTTGTAGTTATACTGACAGGAAAAGACATCGGACCCATGCGCAAGGCCGAAAAAAGAGTCTTCGAAGAAAACAAACTCCTCCGTGACGGCGCCGAACCGCTGATCTCCGAGGATGTTGTGATGATGGATGAAAAGAAAGGCATTCCTCCCCGGGCTATCAACTTGATCCTCCCGGTAGGCGTCATGGTGGCCATGATGCCGATAGTCCTGCTCATTACGGGAAAAGGGAACATCATGGAAGGATCGGGCTCCCTTTCCGTGCTCTGGTCGGTTATCGCCGGATTGGCCGTAGGGGCTATTGCCTATCGGGCGCAGAATATAATGCGCACCAAAGAAATCACAGATATTTTTATGAAAGGTGTCGGTGGCCTCATCCCTCTGGCCAGCCTGATGATCCTCGCCTTTGCAATAGGTGACACATGTGAAGCCCTGGGTACAGGCCCCTTTGTGGCCCAGGCAGCCAAATCCACTCTTCCCACAGGCATCATACCTGCGGTGTTGTTCCTTGTATCCTGTTTTATTGCCTTCTCTACAGGCACATCCTGGGGGACGTTTGCCATCATGATCCCTATCGCGGTGCCAATGATCAACCTCATCGGGCTCAATCCCGGATTGGTGATCGCCACCGTTCTGGGAGGCGGTGTTTTCGGAGACCACTGTTCCCCCATTTCAGACACCACCATCATCTCCTCTATGGCTTCGGCAACCGATCACATAGACCATGTGCGCACCCAACTCCCTTATGCATTGATTGCAGGAGGGCTGGCCCTAGGTCTTTTTCTTTGATTTGGATTTATTCTTTAGTCGATTTTTTTTCTACTTCTTCACAAAACGGATATTTTTCACCCGTCCCGCATTCACTGTAAAAGACGTCACATTGTTTCTGTCATCACGGTCAAAATTCAGGATAAGCCTTCCTACATTATATCTGTCTTTTTGCTCTTGTAGGAGAATCCCTCCCGGATAGGGCCTGTGCGGATTTTCATGCTGCAAATACAGTTTGTCTTTTTTTAAAAAGATTCGGTAAGTCACATCCAGTTCCTCACTGGTGTAGTTTCCCACATATTCCTCGAGTTGTTGGGCATCCGGTATTTCTCCCGGGATTTTTATGCCGGTTTTTCTATCGGGTTTCTTTTTAGGAATTTTGGCGACATCCGGCTTCTTTTTTTCTGGTTTGAATTGGTCCGCCAGATAGATATCGGCCACCTGCCTTGCAAGACGGCTGGGATTGATATTACCCAGATTAGCCAGTACAATTACTGAAAATTTCTGTTCGGGAAAGCGGATCATGTCGGCCCTGAAGCCAACAAAAGAACCACCATGGCTGACCATCTTTAATCCCCGGTACTCGCTTATACCAAGCCCGAATGCATAGCCGCGATTTTCACCGCTGTTGAGAACTCCGGGGATCTGCATTTTATTTATCCGTGCTTGGTCGGCTTTGCCCAGTTTATTGTCGTAAAAATTCTGATCCCATAGAAGCAGATCGTCAATGGAAGTAAACACCCCTCCATCTCCAATCATTTCCAGAGTTGTCATGTTAATCCAAAAAGTCCCGCTCTTGCCGCGGCCATAGCCGGAGGCACGGTTTTCCACAATTTGAGTGTGGTCATCGTGAAAATGAGTGTGGGTCATCCCCAGAGGTTTAAATATCTTCTCTTCGGCGTATACGCGCATAGAATCCCCTGTCACCCGTTTGACAATCTCAGCCAGTAGAAAATATCCGGAATTGCTGTAGAGAAACTCTTCCCCAGGAGCAAAGTTAAGCTCTTTCTGCCTGGCAATCATGTCCACAACTTCCGGATCCGTATAAAAATCGTCATCCCTAGCTCCCTTAAGGCTCATCAAGGTCAGATAGTCTCTCACACCGCTGGTGTGGTGAAGAAGTTGCCGGATCGTGATGGATTCGGCATAATCGGGCATTTCCGGAAAGTACTCCCTTAGGTTATCATCCACGGAAAGTTTGCCTTCTTCCTCAAGCAGGACAATGCACATGGCCGTAAACTGTTTGGAGGTCGAACCGATCCGGAATACCGACTGAGAGGTCAAGGGGATGCCATATTCCAAATTAGCCATCCCATAGCCGCGCTTGTAAATGAAGCGCCCGTCCTTAATAATTCCCAAGGCACACCCGGGGGAGTCGGGTTTGTCCCAGTTTGTAAAAATTTTATCAACCTCTTTTGTTCGGGGATCGGAAGCATTCTCGCCTTGAACCAAAATATCGGCCGTAAGGCTTCCCACTAGAAATAAAAAAAGAGGAACGAACAGACTTCTAGGAAAATATTTCAGCATTTTTCCTCCACGCTTGATTTGAGTACTTTTAGGCAGCGCTATTCTTTTTTCTTTCCTTCGGCTGGTTTTTCCTGAGGTATGAGCCCCGCTTTCTTTCGGATTTCCACATTGAGCTCCTCAGCAATCTCGGGCTTTTCCATGAAGAGTTTTTTGACATTCTCCCGCCCTTGACCTAATCTCTCTCCCTTATAGGAGTACCAGGTTCCGGCCCTTTCGATAAGCCCGTATTCCACGCCGCAGTCAATCAAATCTCCCTCTCTGGAGATCCCCTCTCCGTAGATAATATCGAACTGCGCGAGACGGAAGGGAGGCGCCATCTTGTTTTTCACGATTTTGACTTTGACCCTGTTGCCTATGACACGTTCCCCATCTTTTAGCGTGGCAATTCTCCTCACATCGATTCTCAAAGAGGCATAAAATTTAAGGGCACGGCCTCCCGTTGTCGTCTCAGGATTACCCATGAAAAATCCGATTTTTTCTCGTAATTGGTTGACAAAAATGAAGCAAGTTTTAGACCGGGCAACAATGGCCGTCAGTTTCCTCAATGCCTGAGACATAAGTCGGGCTTGAAGCCCCATGTGGGCATCACCCATTTCCCCCTCCAGCTCGGCCTTGGGAACAAGCGCCGCCACAGAATCGACAACGATGACATCTACCGCTCCACTGCGCACAAGAACTTCGGCAATTTCCAACGCCTGCTCACCATAATCCGGCTGAGAAATGAGCAGTTCATCGATATTAACTCCGATACTTGCCGCATATTTGGGATCCATGGCGTGCTCGGCATCTATAAAAGCGGCCTGGCCACCCTGTTTTTGCGCTTCTGCAATGACATGAACGGCCAGCGTTGTTTTCCCTGTGGCTTCCGGACCAAAGATTTCGACCACACGACCCCTGGGGAAACCGCCAATTCCCAGGGCGAGATCAAACGCAATGGACCCGGTTGGAATAGCCGGCACTTGGTCAGCCGCATTTTTTTGCCCCATTTTCATAATGGCGCCCTTGCCGAACTGTTTTTCTATTTGATTGAGAGCCGATTCAATCGCTCTGCCTTTCGCATTTAGTTTTTCTTCGATGTCTTCGTTATTCATTGTTTTCTCCTTATAATTATGATCTGTAATCGTAAAATCCTCTGCCTGTCTTTCTCCCGAGATATCCGGCATCGACCATCTTCTTCAGAAGGGGACAGGGCCTGTATTTGCTGTCTTTAAATCCTTCATAGAGAACCTCCATTATATCCAGACAGACATCCAAGCCTATGAGATCCCCAAGAGCCAAAGGCCCCATGGGATGATTCATTCCCAGTTTCATCACCTTATCGATGGCTTCGGCCGTACCCACACCTTCCATGAGAGCAAAGACGGCCTCGTTGATCATGGGAATAAGAATGCGGTTGGAAATGAATCCCGGATAATCGTTGGCTTCTACAGGCGTCTTCCCCATTTTTTCAGTGAGATTTTTGACGGTATCAAACGTATCCTGGCTCGTAGCGATGCCTCTGATTAACTCTACCAAAACCATTAATGGGACCGGATTCATAAAATGCATCCCCATGAACTGAGAGGCCCGGCCGGTCTGAGCTCCCAGCCTTGTGATAGAGATGGATGATGTATTTGTGGCCAAAAGAATTTGTGGAGGAAGAAATCTATCCAGCTTCTGCAGAACGTCTTTTTTGACTTCATAATCCTCAAAAACGGCTTCGATCACAAAATCTGTGTCCTTCATGCTTTCTATGTCAGAAGTAGTCCGGATGCGGCCCAGGATTGTACTTTTGTCCTCCTCTATCTTCCCTTTTTCAATGAGTTCGGACAGGCTCTTATCAATTTTTTTTACGGCCCGCTCGAGATATTCCGTGCCGATGTCGTTCAAAACAACTTCAAAACCCGCAGAAGCCGCAGTCTGAGCGATTCCGGCCCCCATGGCTCCTGATCCCACAATTCCTATTTTCGTGATATCCATAACTCCTCCTCAATCCACGATGTCCACAGCCATGGCCACCGCATCTCCTCCACCAAGGCAGAGAGAGGCGATGCCCTTTTTAAGACCCCTGTGTTTTAATCCGTAGATCAAAGTTGTGAGAATCCTCGCTCCAGTGGCACCTATCGGGTGGCCGAGAGAGACAGCGCCGCCGTGCACGTTGACTTTATCTCTATCGAGGCCGAGCTCTTTTATCAAAACCACGAGTTGAGATGAAAAGGCTTCGTTAATCTCAAAAAGATCAACATCTTTAACCGTCCACCCCACATTCCTGAGAAGCTTCTCTATCGCCCCTTTCGGTGCGTACATCACCATATGCGGCTCGACAGGGTTGGTGGTTACGGCTAATATTTTGGCCATGGGCTTTAAATCCTTGTCTTTGACGGCATCGGCCGAAGCCACTACCAAGGCCGCCGCCCCGTCATTTATACTAGACGCATTTCCGGCCGTAATTGTCCCATCTTTTTTGAATGCCGGGCGAAGTTTTTCTAATTTTTCGATGGAAGCATCCTTTCTTGGGCCTTCATCCACAGAAAAAACGAGAGGATCACCCTTTCTTTGGGGAACCTCCACCGGAACAATCTCTTTCTTGAAATATCCTTTTTCAATAGCATGGAGAGCTTTTTGATGGCTGCTGACGGCATAGACATCCTGCTCTTCCCGCGAGGCACCGAATTTTTCGGCAATGACCTCGCCTGTTTGGCCCATGTGCTGATCATCCAAAGCACACCATAGGCCGTCCAAAATCATTGAGTCCTTTAACTTCAAGTCGCCAAATTTAATGCCCTCGCGAACACCCCAGACCAGATGAGGGGCCTGACTCATACTTTCCATGCCGCCCGCGACAACAATCTCCTTTTCCTCTAACCAGATAGCCTGGGCAGCCAGATGGACAGCTTTTAAACCTGAACCACAGACTTTGTTGACGGCAAAGCAGCTGACCGTTGGCGGCAATCCACCCTTGATGGACGCCTGTTTGGCCGGAGCCTGTCCACCGCCTGCAGAGACAACGTTGCCCATGATGACTTCATCAATATCTTCACCGGCAACAGCGGCTCTCTTTACGGCTTCTTTGATCGCAAATCCGCCAAGATCAGCGGCTTTGAAGCTTCTTAATGCCCCTAAAAAATTACCTATGGCGGTACGCGCAGCCCCCACGATAAAAACATCTCTGAGTTCATACATATATAATTCCCTCTTAATAAAATATAAATAAATAAGACCAATTCTTTTGTATCATAATAAAAATTGGCTGTAAATGTTTTAAGAAAGTCCGGTGATTTCACCGTCTTTCGATATGTCGATTTTCTCGGCAGCCGGGACTTTCGGAAGTCCCGGCATGGTCATAATATCTCCGCAGTAAACGACAACGAAGCCGGCTCCTGAACTCAGAGAGGCATCAGTTACAATAAGAGTAAACTCTTCCGGCCTTCCCAGAGCCTGGTCATCCCCGGAGAGAGAATACTGAGTTTTTGCGATACAGACAGGGAGGTGGCCAAAACCGGCTTTTTCCATCCGCCGGATTTTCCGTCTTGTTTTTCCCTCCATCGCCACACCGGAAGCTCCGTAGATTTTTTTGGCTACGGTCTCAATTTTCTCTATAAGGGGCATGTCGGAAGAATACAAATATTGGAAATGATGCTCATCCTTTTCTATGGCATCGATTAACTGGAGGGCCAGTTCCTCTCCCCCCTCTCCTCCGCGGCCATAGACGTCACTAAGGGCCACTCTGACTTTTGTTTTCTCACACAACGTCAAAAATTGTTTAACCTCTGCTTCTGTATCAGAAGGAAACTTATTTAAGGCCACCACTAAGGGAACGCCAAAATGTCTGAGGTTTTC
>JAZFSR010000199.1:0-8232 GCA_036446295.1 Candidatus Aminicenantaceae bacterium | reverse complement strand
ATTATCTTTATTCATTCTCGACTATCTCTCTTAAGGTTTTGAGATCCATGTTCCCGAGGGCGCTCGATCTAAGTTTTCCCATAATCCAATCGACTCGTGCATGAGCGTTTTTTGACATGTGGACCCGATTGAATTTTTTGTTCAAATCAGGGATTTTGCTGAGAATATTCGCCCGGTCTGTTTTTTCGAATTTAAGGATTTTTAGAATGGAGCCAAAATTCTTGTTTGGATACCTATAAACTAGGGGAATAACACTTTTTGAGATTTCGAAATCAAGATTGTTTTTTTTCAGGTAGAGGAAGAGGTCATAGACTCTTTCATACTCAAAATCAGGAGACGACTCGAATTGTCCCTCAGTATGTTTTAATGTGTGTCCGAATAAAGTCCCGACAAATTTAGGATCCATATTCAGGTCTTCGATGATCTTTTCAAGGTGAGGACAGAGATTATTTCTGAGAATGTAACTGTATGTATCTACCGGGATGTTCCATTTTTTTAGCTGTGTGTATCTTTTATGGATTTCAATCGGGAGCTTATTGCTAAATTGCGTAATATCCTTATCCTCAAGAGGGATTGGCGGAGAGTCTGTATCGGGATACATCCGGTCTGCACCAGGAAGGACTCTTTCGAAAATTGTTGTCCCGTCATTAAATGACTTCCGGCTTTCATTGGGAACACCCTCGAAGGCCATACGGCATCTTTCCTCAATTGTGTCTATGGCTGTGGGGATATCTTCTTCAGGTCCCCATATCAGGAGCAACGCATCATTTTTTCCGGATTGGAGTGCGGCTCTGATGGCTTGGAAATTGAAATTTTCCGCAGATAAATCGATCTGTTCGGAGTGAATCATATTTGGTTTTTCGATACAGGCAATGACTTTCAGCCTGTCACTCAATTCATTAGCAAACATTTGTCCCGGCTGTGTAAAATGAGAAAGGATTCCTTTAAAACCCGGTAGATTTATGCTGACTTGAATAATTTTTTGGCCTGTGTCTTTCTGCAAAGAATTAATATCAAATCTAACTTCATCCGGTTCTATCGTTTTGTGAACGATTCTCCATTCGGTTCTTTTTTTTGAACTTGGGAATCTTTTTATCAATTTGTCTCGAATATTCAATAGTGCAATCTGTCTGAACACCTCATTGTGTGTTAATTCCGGGATCAACTTGTTGTGAGAGACTCCTTTTATTTCAACCCGGGAACCGCCCCTGCAGCTGACATTGACATCTTCTCTTCCAGATCCACTCCCAACCCTGACTTTTCCGGTACTTCTATTTAAATACCGGATGTACTCCGCTCCTTCTCTGACCTCATCAGGATTGAGAAAATCAGGATAAGTGACGGTTTCGATGAGAGGAATACCAAGTCTGTCTGTCTTATAGGTTCTGACATGAGCGACATCAGAAATTTCCCTGCACGCGTCCTCTTCAATGCTAAGTTGAATGAGCCGCACTTTTTTGTTATTGAGCTGTATTTCTCCTTCAACTCCGACTATTGCTGTTCGTTGGAAGCCTGTAGGGATGCTTCCGTCCAGGTACTGTTTTCGTGTGATGTGAACTTCTCCAACAATATTAAACTTACTGAGGAGAGAGATTTCCAGTGCGATATACAGAGCTTCCCTGTTGATGGGAAAGGGAGGGGTGTCGTCGATCTCATACGTGCATGTTGTTTCGTTTTTTATCCTGTAGATGATATTCTTTCTTGTTTTAAACTCCATAAGGGCGGTCCCATCGTACTCTCCGAGTTCGCTGAGAGTGGGCCGCATGTGCCTGATGATCTCGGCGTCATAATCACGGTTGCTATGATAAATTCCGGCAGGGCAGTTGCAGAACAGTTTCTTTTTAGTCTTGAGCTGCTGATGGACTTCGAGCCCTGCTTTAAAACCCAAACGGTCATAATCTTCTTGTGTCGCGTCTTTTCGTGTGACATAACCTGTGTCTTTTTGTGTCTGTTGATAATTGGTTTTCGGATCGAAAGATTTATCCATGATAGTTGTATAATTTCAAAATAAAAATAATCTGTCGTGAATAATCCAGGTTAACTTTGGCCTACTATTATTTAATTCCAATGACTTTTAGTAAAGTTTTCTTTATTCTTTTTTTAAGATTATCTCCAAAAGAGTTGGCCGGATTTTATTTGATAAAGAGTTTTAAAATATTCCAGAGACCGAGGACAGAAACGATCAGGATGATGATTCCTCCGATAATGTTCTGACGCCGGGTATTGGCCAGCTGTCCCATCTTCCTGCGGTTATTCAAGACCACAAGCAGGAACACGGCGGCCAAAGGTAGAATAATTCCGTTTGCGACCTGGGCAAATACAATGACAGATAGAGGTTTGAGGTTGAGGAGGGCCACGGTCATGCCGGCCAGAAGAACTCCCATCCAAACGGCTTTAAATCCTTTTGAATTCTGCCCTCCCTTCCAGTTCAAGATACCCGAAGAGGCATAGGCGGCGGCATAAGGAGCGGTGATGGCTGAGCTCAATCCTGCAGCGAAAAATCCCAGCCCAAACATGATGTTTGCAAAATTGCCAAATAGAGGTTTAAGCTGTTGGGCCATCTGGATTCCGCTTTCCAGAGGAATCCCTTCGGCATGGAATGCAACAGCTGATGTTACAACAATAGAGATTGAAATGAAGCCCCCGAGACAAACTGCGAGAAGAAGATCTCTGTTCACATCCTTGAGATGTTCTATGGTCTTCCACTTTTCTTTCACAGCAGAGGAATGGAGAAATAGATTATAGGGAACTACAGTTGTTCCGACGAGTGCCAAGATGATGAAAAGAGAATTTTTTGGAAAAGTTGGAATAAATCCTTTAAGAATGGCCGTTATATCAGGCTTTATAATAATCAGTGTCGTAATAAATGAGAGACTCATGATAAAGACAAGAAAAATGAGAACCTTTTCAACAAGGCGGTACTTTTTTGCTCCAAGGATGAGCATGGCCACCAATGCGATCAAAACAACCCAAACTTTTTGTGAGACAGGGGTGATTAAATTCATGCCGAGTGATCCCCCAATAATATTCCCGGCTTCATAGGCCGCGCAGCCTAGGGTGATGGAAGACAGGGTAAGGATGATGAAAAGAATTCGTGTCCAGCGATTCTGAGAGTGTCCCCTTAAAGACTGGGCAAGGTCTAAGCCTGAACCCAGACTCAAGCGGCCAGTCATTCCCTGAAGAATTATTGTTGTGATCACGGCGAACACGAGAGCAAAAATCAGGGCATAACCGAAATTGGCTCCGGCCAGTGAACATGTCGTGACGGTTCCGGGTCCTATAAAGGCCGCCGTGACTAAAAAACCAGGTCCAAACGAGGCTTTCCTATTTTTTCTCGCCATATCCTCCTCCTCCTGGTGTTTCAATTCGGAGCCGGTCGTGCGGCTGTATTTTAAAATTGGCTTTTCCGCCTAACAGGGTTTTTTTATTTGTAGAGGAAGAGATAAGAATATTTCGGCCTTTCCGGCCGTTTTGTCCGCCCAAAATACCATAGGGTGCAAACTTTCTTCGTTCAGAAATAATGGAGACTTGTGCGGGCTCTAAGAATTCATATTCGCGGATGATTCCATCTCCGCCTTTTCTGTGGCCCGATCCACCAGATCCTCGACGAAGGGCATAAGTCGTGATTCTTATGGGCAGATAATTTTCTAAGGCTTCGAGAGGAGTATTCAAAGAATTGGTCATGTGGGTATGAACTCCGCTGAGTCCGTCAAGTTTAGAAGTCGCTCCCATTCCTCCTCCCACCGTCTCATAATAGGCAAAACTCTTTTTGCGGATTCGATCATAGCCCCCGAAAGCGATGTTATTCATGGTTCCGGAACTCGCGGCCGGTATTTTTCCGGGCATCGCTTTGGCAAGAGCTCCGAGGAGGACATCGACAATTCTTTGTGAGGTCTCCACATTGCCTCCGGCTGTGGCCGCAGGATACTGAGCATTTACAATCGATCCCCGTGGAGCAATGATGTCCAGGGGTTTTAAAAGCCCAGTGTTAAAGGGGATGTCTTCTTTGATTAAAGACCGGAACACGTAGAGGACCGCGGAAGAGGTGACCGCATAATTGGCATTAACCCCGCCTTCTGTCTGGGGATCGGAGGATGAAAAGTCAATGTGTGCTTCGCTTTTCCGTATGGTTATTTTAACAGCGATTTTAATAGGCTTGTTTGTGATTCCATCATCATCAAGAAAATCGACGAACGTATACGACCCATCAGGAATGTCCAGTATCGTCTGTCTGAGGATTTTTTCTGCATACTCCTGTATGAAACGTCCATATATAGTGATCTTCCTTATCCCATGCTTTCTCACTGTATCAATCATGCGCTGTTCGCCTTTCCGGTTGGCGGCGACTTGTGCAAGAAGATCGCCTTTCCTCTCATCCGGAGTCCTGACATTGGCCAAAATCATGTCAAAAACTGCACTGTTTAAATGTCCTTTTTGATAGAGTTTGACAGGAGGTATGATAAGACCCTCCTGGAAGATTTCTGTGGCCAACGGCATTGAGCCTGGAGACATGCCTCCAATATCTGAATGATGGGCTCTGTTAGCCACGAAAAACTCAAGTTTTTTCTCAATAAAAACCGGGGAGATACAGGTAAGATCAGGTAGATGAGTACCGCCTCTATAGGGATCGTTTAGGATAATGATATCTCCATCCTCGAATTCATGTGTTTTCAGAGCCTCTTGAACCGATAGAGGCATGGCTCCGAGATGTACAGGAATGTGTGATCCTTGTGCAAATGTTTCCCCCTTTTTGTTGAAAATAGCACAAGAAAAATCTTTCCTTTCTTTTATATTCGGAGATAGAGCCGTCCGGCCGAGAACCGCACCCATCTCTTCAGAAATGGAGACAAATATGTTCTTGAAGAGCTCAATTTCTATTGGATCAAATGAGGGTGCTTTCATTTTATTTCCTTTGGATGATTAGATTAAAGTAACCATCAACGGTCAGCCTCCAACCCGGAGGCAGTAGTGTTGTGGCTTCATCATCCACGATTAAGGCCGGGCCAAGGACCGTGTTTCCTGTTTTTAAAAGAAGGCGTTTATACAGCTTGGCTTCAAAAGTTTTATTTCCGTAGATTAACTCCTGCTTACCAAACAAGGCAGCCTGTGGATTTGGAGATTCTGGTGGATGTTTTTTGAATCTGACTTTCTCTGTAATTCCAACAACTTTGATGCGGATGTTGACGATTTCCACAGGGCGGTTGGGGTGAAAATAAGAGTAGAGTTTCTGGTGAGCAGAGTGGAATGCGGAATCAAATGGCTGATTTTCCTTATAGGGAACAGAGATTTCATAAGATTGTCCCAAGTATCGGAGATCAAGAGACGGGAAAATTTTTATCCGATGTTCAGTAAACCCTTCTTTTTTCATGCTCGTAATGCTTTTTTTTATAAGCTTAGAAAAGAGACCGCGTATCTCTTTTTTTACAGTTATGTCATCATTCATTTTTAAAACGGACTTTGAGTAATCTTTTATGGCATCGGCCAGGAGTAATCCCATGGCTGAGAGGACACCCGAATTTTTAGGCACGATCACTCTTGACATGCTAAGATTAGAGGCCACGTCTACGGCATGCATCCCTCCTGCTCCCCCGAACGAAAACAGGCTAAAACTTCTCGGATCGAATCCTCTTTCAATAGAGATCACACGAATCGCTTTTTCCATAGTTGCGTTTGCAATTTCAATAATCCCCTCAGCCGTATTCTCGATGGATTTCCCAATGGCGCCAGCTATTTTTTTGACAGCCCGGCGGCTTCGCTTGGGGTAAATATTCATCTTTCCTCCGAGAAAAAAATCCGGCACAAGTCTGCCAAGGACTAGGTTTGCATCTGTAACCGTGGGATTTCCCCCAAATCCATAGCAGGCCGGACCAGGTTTAGCCCCTGCACTCCGGGGGCCGACTTTGAGAGATCCTCCACGATCCAGGTAAGCGATAGAGCCCCCTCCGGCTCCAACGGAGTGGATGTCAATGATGGGCATCCGAATAGGAAAATCACCGATGAAGCTTTCATTTGTCCGGCGGATCTGTCCATCTAAAAGAGAAACATCTGAGGACGTTCCTCCCATATCAAACGTAATGAGATTTTGTATCCCGGCTGCTTTTCCCAGATGAAAGGCAGCCACAACCCCTCCGGCAGGGCCTGAAAGGGAGGTTCTAATAGGTGCGGATGCGGCGAAAGATGGAGAGATATATCCTTCATTAGACTGCATGATTTTCAGATTAGCGTGATTGAGATTTTTTTCAAGATTGGACAGATAGCGGCTGAGAACAGGGATGAGGTAGGCATTGACCGCTGTTATGGAGGTCCTCTCGTATTCCCGATGTTCCGGGAGTATCTCGCTCGAAATGGAAAACGGCACATTTCGTTTTTTAATAGCCTTCTTGATGATGTGTTCGTTGGAGGCATTTGCATATGAGTTGATGAGACAGACAGCGATGGCTTCAGTTTTTTTTTTGATGATTTTATCAAGAATCTCTTCTAGAGCATCGGTGGGAATCGATTTTTCTATCTTTCCCGCGGCCGTTGTTCTTTCTTCAATGCCAAAACATCTCTGACGAGGGAGGAGAGGTTGTCGTTGTTCTCCATCTAAGCTGTAAAGGTTGCTGCGGTTCTGTCTGCCAATGAAAAGTATATCTTCAAAACCTTTTGTCGTGATGAGTGAAATCCGACCTCCTTTTCTTTCCAGAAGGGCGTTGGTGGCGACGGTTGTGCCATGGATGATGAAAACAGAGAGTGATTTTTTTAAATAATCTTTAATTCCGGCCAAAATAGCAAGAGATGGATTATGTGGAGTGGAAGGGATTTTTTTAACAAAGAGTTGGCCGTCGATAAAAAAAATAAAATCAGTAAACGTCCCACCAGTATCAATACCGATTCGGATTTTATGACTCATCGACATGAACTGAAAATAGCTCTATTTGATGGCGATGGCTTCGATTTCAACCTTCACGTCCTTTGGGAGACGTGCCACTTGTACGGCTGCACGTGCGGGGTAAGGGGAATTGAAAAATTCTGCATAGACGCCGTTCATACGCGTGAAATCGTCCATATCCTCAAGAAAAACGGAGCATTTCACAACTTTGTCGAAAGAACTTCCTCCAGCTTCCAGAACGGCTTTCAGATTATTCAAAACCAGGCGGGTTTGTTCCTCGATTGTCCCCATCAAAAGTTCGCCCGATATTGGATCGATAGGAATCTGCCCTGAGGCAAAGATGAATCCGTTGGCCTCGATGGCCTGGGAGTAGGGACCAATGGCCTTGGGAGCATTTTCGGTTTTGATTTCTTTTTTCATGGTTTGTGTTCCTTTCTTACATGAGATTAGGCTAGGGCCGGCAAGCGCCAAGCTTCCGAGTGCCAGCAGAGCTTGTCGTCTTTTCATTGTATTTTTCCTAAAATAAAAATTACAATACACGAATATTAACAGGGCGGCTTTTTATCACCCTGTTTTCACTTCTAACAAGAACAATAATTGTATACAATCCTGGTTGAAGTTTCCAGGAATATGAACATCTTGACATTTACTGAACTCAAGGTTATATAAATTACAGTTAACACGCATTTCAAAAGGAAAAAACGATGCCGAATATTTTGGGAACACGGCTGAGGATTTCCAGGGAAGAATTAGGATTAACCCAAGACGCTTTGTCCAAGGCTGTACATCTCTCCGCCGAATTCATATCTCTTCTTGAATTGAACAAGAGGGGTCCGAGTCTGGAAACCTTAAAGAATTTGGCCGCTTTCTTTCAGAAAGATATGAACTATTTTTTAGAAACAAAAGGGACTCCGAAAGAAAAACTCTTAGAGTTGGAGGAGAAAGACAAGAGCATCAAAACGGGACTTATGAAGTTTTACGATACGTGCAGAGAGATTATTGAATTGGAAGATGAGCTGGGGCTTAGGCCGGAATTGGCGCCTTTTTATTCGACGGCCTCGGCTGAAGATATAGCCTTCAATGAAAGAAACAGATTGGGACTGGGAAATGAACCCATAAAAAATGTATTCTCTCTTCTTGAAAGGAATGGGCTGCATATTATTAGGCAGTCACTTTCTGAAGAATCGAACATTTCAGGGATTTTCATTTTTTTCGAATTGGAACAGGCCGCATTCACATTTATAAGAAGTAATCATAATAGTGACCATCAGGTCTTTATCGCTGCCCATGAATATTTCCATTTCCTTAAAGACAGAAATATTTTGGTTATTTCTGACAATCAAGATGTTTTTGTCGAGGAA
>JAZFSR010000198.1:0-7735 GCA_036446295.1 Candidatus Aminicenantaceae bacterium | reverse complement strand
TGAAGACAGAAAGAAGGAAAGCCCGATCATAAAGATCAAGGTCGGAAGACAAATCAGTAAAAAGTACAGAAAATACGGCTGCAGGGCAAAAATGGTGCTGGAGAAAAAGAAATGGAAAACAAAAGTGAGAATCAGTACGGCCAGATTCAAGAGCAAAAATACCGAGAGAATGCCCAACGCTTTTCCCAGATAATATTCAACGTTGGAAAAAGAGCGGGCAAAGACCACTTGGATGGAATCGTTTTTTCTGTCCCGTTTAAAAAATTCTGTGGCAACTAATGCAACAATGATCCCCTGGAAGATATTAAAAAGTTTAAGGCTGTTTAAGGGCAGGGAGCCTGAAAGAGAACTGATGTAGTAGGGGGTTGATATGCCCCGCGAAATGATGCCAATATTGGCAAGGGCCAGGATAATCAAAGCAAGAGCTGAAAAAATGCGGAATCCCCATGACCGCATGAGCAGCCTGGCTTCATTACTGGCGATGCGTCCAATAAAATATAAATTAAACATGATCTTTATCCTCAAAGCTACTGCCTGACCAATGTTTTTCTTTGGGATCAGCCCGTTTTATCCAAACGAATCGTTATCTGTTTGTTCGCTTTTCAGGTGTTATTTCTTTACCCATTTTACGGCATCGGCCACAACATAGCCGGCTTCATTTTTATCGGTGAGCTCGATTTTGTTGGGCCCAGCCTCCAGTTGAAAAGATCCGATGAGGTTCCAACCCGCTTCGGCATCCTCAAGATCGATCTCAACCTCTTCAACCCCGTACTGATGCGAAATTAGAAAAAACTTCTTCCCGGGGCCTCGGTAAAACCGCCGCATTCGGCCTTGTTGGTTCGATCCTCGCGATTGAACCATTTGCCTTTCCATTTCCACCATCCTCCGCCGCATTCCACCGGAGATGCTGTGGTAATAATAAAGGTCGTAATCTCCTGTTTCCTTAAGCTCCACATTCCATACGACCCGGGCCTCTCCCTCGCCAGATTTTTTCACGTAGGCTGAACGGACGATCTCTCCGTAGAAATCCTGGTTTGTTGACTGGGTCCAGAACACGGGAGGATTATAAATATTCATTCTGGCAAAAGCTGTATTGTCTTTCTTGACATTGAACAAATTTTGCAGAGTCCTGCTGAGCCAACTCTGTTTGTATGTACCGAGGATCTCAAATCCCTCATCTTCGTTATCTACGATGGTTTCATCCTCGGGAAAAAAATCCAATCGGTCATAGGGCTTTGATATTTCTCCATCAAAAAGATCCTCCTCCCTTACGGCCCGCCGTCCCTGAAAAGACACATTGATGGATGCGGGGATGTTTTGAGAGACAAAGGTGTCTATAGTCATGACTGCGGGAGGTTCATCGGTGACGATGCCTATTTGTATGGTGGTTTGTGCAGGGATAAAAAGCGCATGAGAATAATCATCCTGACCCTGTCCGCGCACTGGCCCATCCCGCCCTCTTACCCGGTAGCGCAATGTGATCTTTGTGATGCCATCCACAGACGTAGGATTGGCGATAAGAAATTTGACTTGAGTCCTGGTTTTTTCCCTTTCAATCACATCATAGCTCTCGACATCTCCTATAATAAAGCTGGGAATCTGGGTGCCCGTGTACCATGCATCGACAATTTCACGAAGGTCGATGTCCCCTAAGCCGGAGAGGAAATCCGTCAGATCCTGTTCAGAAATAGTTTGGTATTGCTGTCGCCTAAGAAAATCTATGATTTTTTCATCAAAATCCTCCGCACCATATTTGGCTTCGAGTTGAGCTAGAAGCGTTCGGCCCTTTGCTTGGAGAGCTCCGTGAACGAATGAAGCCTCAAGATCCGGATCCGTGATCATCGCGGCCAGCGAACGGCTCTTTAAGTCTTGATTAATTTCTTCTTCGAGGGAAAGTCCACGCCCGGTTTGTCTGAGCATTCTCAGGGGAGGAGCCGCACGCTCCCTCGTATAGGATTCGAAGGCATAGTTGAGAACGGGCCACTGTGTGGAAAACACTTGTGTTGTGAATGAAAAAAAATTGGGGAAGAGTTCAAACTGCGGTTCGATATCGGCCTGGAATCTTAGTCCCGTTCTGTTTCGTCTCATCATATTGCGGGCTCCTGCCTGAGGGGCTATCAAATTATTTCTAATAAAGCTGTTTAACAGGCGCCTTTGTAACTGTGCGGGAGTTACATTGCGTGCGTTCCGCATCCTCTGTGCTTGCTGCGGGGGGATACGAAATTCTGCTCCCGAGCAAATCGTTCCCATTTCCGGGAGAAAGGTGAGCTGAGGCTGGACCGTTTCGTGCGCCACAGTCCAGAGACGCTGGTAGCTGTAGATGTGTATGGGGACCTCAACAAGCGAGAGCCGATTGTATGGATAGTCCAAACCTAGCATCACTTCGTATCCATCCTTCAATTGTTTGATGAGTTCAGGGAGCTGCTCTCCGACTTCGCTCAGCAGTGGCGTGAAATAATCGTGGCCCGGCCGCACATAGAGAGAATAGGTGACGTTGTCGACCTCAATCTCCTGATGCAAGTAAGAGCCGATCGTGAGAGATATTTTTGGCAGCAAAACTTCAGGCTTGAATGTATATTGAGTTGTATTGGCTTGGGACTGTGTCTCGGGTTTTCCCTGAGAGATGGCCGTTAAATCCTTTGGAGTTGTAACCGTTAGAGTGTATTTGGAATAACTGGGAGCGGCCACAGCCGGGTAGGTAGCACCAGGAGGAAGGCCGGAAATCGGGTACCATCCGCTTTCGGGTGTAAGGTGGACAAAATTGTCCGTGACTAAAGCATAATGTTTAGGGATATCATAAATCCAAAGCCTGTACTGGCCTTCGAAACGTGCATTTTCGATATCCAGAAAACAGTAGCGTTCATCGATTTTTCCTGAGTAGGATAAAGTCAGGAGGATTGAATCCTCTGAAGGGAGTGGCTCTGTTGGTGTTATGAGAAGAAGATGTTTGTCCTGTTGGAAATTGAGCAGTTCGCTGCCTTCGGTGATTGATTCGACTTTCAAACCCGGATTGAGTGTCATCAGAATTGTATCGAGGGCATGTGGAGATTCGTTGACCATATCCAATTGAACCGCAGCACTTATTTTTTCGCCTGTGTGCTCGAGTTGAATATCATAGCTGCGGACTGTGGCTGTCTGTGTTTCTCGAAACTCTTGACTAGAAGTCCTAATTTCTTGGCGGAATGTTCTATCGGCATATTTGCCGTTTGTGTAGCTAAATCCCAGGATTACGGCCAAAACTAAACAGAAAATGGACACGGATCCTGTCACCAAATTCGAAAGCGTCGACTGCCTCAGCCTTTTGGACAGAAGGGGAGAAACAAAAATGAGACCTAGTCCCAGGAAGAGGTAGGACAGACGGATTAACAGGAAAGAATGGATGTTTCCGAGACCGATAAAATCTGAATACATAAGAGGCAAATAGAACGCATAGGAGTCAAAAAGACCAAAAAGCGGTGCTCCCAAGAATACCAGAACTAGGAAAGAATAGGCCAGTAAGACTAGGAAGACAATGGCCTGGCTTCGCAGCAGCGAGGAGAGAAAAAATGACAGCCCGATCATAAAAATTAGGCTCGGTAAACAGATCAATACTGTGTACAGAAGATAGGGCTGCAGGGCAAAAGGGGTGTTGGAGAAAAAGAAGTGAATGACAAAAGTGATCAACAGCACGACTATATTCAACAGCAAAAATACAGAGAATATGCCCAGGACTTTTCCCAAAAAATATTCCACATTTGAAAAGGAGCGTGTAAAGACCACTTGGGCGGAATCGTGTTTTCTGTCACGCTTGAAAAATTCGGTGGCCATAAAAGCGACGATAATCCCCTGGAAGATATTAAAAAGTTTGAGGCTGTTCAAGGGGATGGAACCCGAAAGAGAACTAAGAAAATAGAGTCTGGATATATGTGGAGATGCAAGAAAAATGCTGATCAGGGCCAGGATAATCAAACCGAGTCCCGAAAATATGCGAAATCCCCATGACCGAAAGAGCAGCCTGGCCTCATAAAAGGCAATCCGTCCAATAAAATAAAAGTTAATCATGATCTTTTCCTTCTAAGCTGTTGCCTGACCAATTCTCCTCTTCTTGAGGTTCTTTTACGCCGAGTGTCTGCATAAAATACACATAGGCATCCTCTAAATTGGGGTCGGCCTGGACAGCGGCATGTCCATTTATGTTATCGGCCACCACACGCAGTTCGTACCCCTCTTTCGAGGGAACGGTGGAGATCACCGTGAATTCTTCTTTTAATCGATCCAGCTCGGAATGAGTGGCATTCAGCTTCCAGACTTTTCCCTTGGCCGTGTTTATCAATTCTTCAGGAGTGTCATGGAAAGCGATGTTGCCGGAATTGAGAAGGGCCACACTGGAGCACGTGGATGAGATGTCTCCTACGATATGCGTGGAGAGGATAATAATTCTATCCTCTCTTGAAAAATCCGACAATAAACTACGGAATTTTACCCTTTCTTCAGGATCGAGGCCGGTGGTTGGCTCATCGATAACCATAAATTTCGGTGCGCCGATTAGAGTTTGTGAGATACCGAGCCTGCGTTTCATTCCTCCTGAAAGTTTACTGGCACGCCGGTCACGTACGTCAAATAGGCTCACATCTTCAAGAAAGCGGTCGACGTTATCCATGCGGACGCTTTTTTTGTGTTTTTTGTTTAGAGAGGCGGTGTAGTCGAGAAATTCCCAGACTTTCAGTTTCGAGAAAGTGCTGAAACCCTGGGGAAGATATCCTGTCATCTGACGGATGGGTTTACGGTCTTTCTGGAGATCCAGGCCGTTTATGGTGGCATTTCCTGAAGTCGGTTTCAACAGCGTGACCAGGATGCGCATCAGCGTTGTTTTTCCTGCGCCGTTGGGTCCGAGGAGGCCGAAGACTCCGTTTCCGATATTGAGATTTATGTCTTTGAGGGCGAAAGTCCCCCCCTTGTACTGTTTTGTTAAATTATTGATGGATATTTCCATGGGGCAAATCCTCCTTTTATCTTTTTACCCATTTTACGGCATCGGCCATTACATACATGGTATCATTTTTATCGGATTGTTCAATTTTATTTGGCCCTGCATCCAGCTGAAAAGATCCAATGAGGTTCCAACCATGTTCGGCGTTATTAAGATCGATGACGACCTCCTCCATTCCGTATTGATGAGAGACCAGAAAGAATCTTTTTCCGGGGCCTCGATTAAATCGGCCCTTTAAACCTAGGTTTGAATTCCCTTTTTCTTGAGCCGCCGTGCGCACGGCCATCTCCTTTTGCATCCTAAGGGGGATGCCGTTGTAGAAAAAAATGTCGTAGCTGCCGCTTTCCTCGAGATCCACATTCCAAGCGACCTTATCTTCTCCTTCTCCTGCCGTTTTCAAAAGGGCGGACCGGACGATTTGACCGTAAAATTGCTGGTTAGCCGAAAGCGCCCAGGACGCGGGAGGATTATACACATTCATTCCTGTAAAGAGGGATTCCTTATCGCTTGTTCCGAACAGATTTTGCAGGGTGCGGCTGAGCCAGTTCTGTTTGGCTTTACTCAGGATTTGAAATCCTTCATCTTCGTTATCGATGATATATTCGTCGCTGATGAGAAAATCCGAAATGTCAAATGGCTTCCTAGTTTCTGTATTAAAAGGCTTCTCTTCGCGTTGGGGTTGTTTTCCCAGAAAAGGTACGTTGATGGTTGCGGGAATATTTTGGGAAACATAGGTTTCGATGGTCATTAGAGCGATCGGTTGATCAACGGATATCCCGATATCAATTGTTGTCTCGGCAGGAACAGGGAGGGCTTTAGAGTAGTCGCTTTGGCTCGAAGCGCGTTGATTTTTATCTGAGCGGTAGCGCATATCTATTCTTATGATGCCATCTACAAGGGTTGGATTGGCGACTTTAAAATTGACCTGCGTCCAGGTCTTTTCTCTGTCGACCACATCGTAACTGTCGATATTTCCTATAATGTAGGCTGGGATCTGGCTGTCCGAGTACCAGGGATCGATAATTTCTGCCAAGTTCACATCAAAATATGTAGAAAAAAAATCGTTCAAATCCTGCTGATGGACAGGTTGAAACCGGTTTTGTTTGAGAAAATCTGTGAGCCAATAACTAAAATCTGAATCTGCGCTTTTGGCTTCAAAAAGAGCAAAGAGCATTCTTCCTTTGACCTTCAGGGCCCCTTGGACAATGGATGTATCCTGAGTTGAATCCTCTCTCAGCATCTCAAAAAGGGACTGCTCCTTTAAATTCAGATTGATCTCTTCTTCACTGGTGAGGCCGCTCTGGCCTCGCTGGGTTTTTGTTTGCGGCGGCGTATAGCGTTCCTTTAGATAAGATTCAAATGCATAGTTGAGGACAGGCCACTGAGAAGAAGAGATATACGTGGTGTAAGTGACAAAGTTTGGGAAAAGTTCGAACTTGGGTTCGATTTCGGCTTGAAAGCTGACCGCCATTCCTTCTCCCTTTATATAACCGAGTTGTTCTGTGGCTGCATTCAGCAGATTTGTCCTGATAAAGTTGTTGAAATAAAAGGAATGGACTTGGGCAAGAGTGACACCGGCCTTGCCCTTCCCGGTTTTTCCCCATTTCTCCCAGTTCCGGGCCTGGGCTTGAAAGTCTGCATTGGCACAGATGGTACCCATTTCCGGCAGAAAAACGAGCTGGGGCTGAACCGTTTCATAGGCCACTGTCCAAAGGCGCTGGTAGCTGTAGATGTGTATCGGGACCTCCACAAGGGAGAGCCGTTTGAAGGGGTAGTTCAAATCGAGCATCACTTCGTATTCATTCTTCAAGGTGCGGATCAAGTCCGGCAGCGAGTCGCCAATTTCAGTCAGATAGGGAGTGAAGTAATCATGTCCGGGTCGGAAGTACAGAGAGTAAATGACGTCATCGACCTGGATTTCCTTATGTTCATAGGTACCTATGGTGAGAGAGATCTGCGGCAGTTTTGTCTCAGCTTTAAATGTGTACTGTATCTGGCCGTTGAGGGATTTTGTCTCAGAATTCCCCTGAGAAATGGCGGTCAAACCCTCAGCGCATAGAACAGAGAGGGTGTATGTGGAGTATTGTGGAGCCCCTTCGGCCGGAAAGGCTTTTCCGGTGGAGAGTCCGGCTACAGGGTACCATCCGCTTTCCGGTGTGAGGTGCACATAATCGGATGTGACCAACGCGTAGTGTTTAGGGATATCATAGATCCACAGGCGGTACCGGCTCTCGAAGCGGTTGTCGTCGATGTCGAGGAAACAGAAACGCTCATCGATTTCTCCCGAATAGGTTATGGACAGGTCGATCGAATCGCCGGGATTGACTGTTGAATTAGGAGTAATTTTAATGAGATGCTTATCCTGCTGAAAATTTAATGGGCTGCCTTCCCAGGCCACGGATTGAACCTTTAGGCCGGGATTAAGAGTCAGCCAGAAAGAATCCAAAGAGGTGGAGGTTTCGTTCTTCAACTTCATATCTGCGGAAGCGCTGATTTTTTCGTCTTGATGTTTCAGCTGAATGGAGTAATCGGAAACTGTTAAAGCCGGTGAATCCAAGACCGCTTGGCTGGAGGTCCTGATCTGCTGCCTGAATTCTCTGTCGGCATATTTGCCGCTTGTGTAGCTGAATCCCAATATCAAGGCCAAAGCTAAGCATAAAATGGAAATGGATCCCGTCACTATATTAGAGAGTGTCGACTGCCTCAGCCTTTTGGACAGCAGGGGTGAAACAAAAATAAAACTCAATCCCAAGAATAAGTAGGACA
>JAZFSR010000197.1:0-2441 GCA_036446295.1 Candidatus Aminicenantaceae bacterium | reverse complement strand
TTTTAGCATCGGGTTGGCAATTTATTATTTTTTTAATCATCTGAGGGCCGTCTTCATCATCGATCTCGAAATCAGTAAAAATAAGGCTGTATCGTGAATTTTCGGCTTGCTGTATGGCTTCAAGGCATGAGGCGGCGGTGTCCACTTCGTATCCTTCCTTGGAAAAAATTTCTTTAAGAGACCAGCGGATCAGCTTGTCGTCATCTGCCACTAAAATTTTTTTCATATTTATATAGAAAACCTCTTTATCATTAGGTCTTTATTAGCAATATTTATGCCAATCTGTTTTTTATTTGGGAATACTGTTAACTAGAAGAAATCAATGGAATTACATGGATATTTTTAACGAAACTTGATGTCTGGACAGAATAAATGGGGTATTTAACTCAAAAATGGGTGATATGCCCCATTTTATTTGGGATCGACTGGATTAAAAATCTTCCGGCTGGATGGAATATTTTTTGATTTTATACCTCAGCGTGTCGCGAGTGATTTCCAGGAACTTGGCTGCCTGGGATTTATTTCCATTTGTTTTTTTGAGCGCGTTCAATATGCAATTTTTTTCCATATCCACCAGTCCCATGTTTTTGTTTCTTGATTGATGAGTTTGAGACGTTTTGACTCGTGACATGACGCCGGGTTGGATGGGCAGATATTCTGTTGTAATGAAGTCGGCATCTTCAAAAATCATAGCTCGTTCGATGGCATTTCTCAGTTCTCTGACGTTTCCTGGCCAGTCATATTGGAGGAACGTTTTCTGAGCCAGTTTGTCCAGCCCTTTTATATTTTTTCTGAATTTGATGTTGTGGTCTTTGATGAATTTTTCTGCCAGCGGTATGATGTCGTCCCTTCGTTCTCTGAGGGGAGGAATGTAAATGGGACAGACATTTAAGCGGTAGAGCAGATCTTGTCTGAAATGTCCTTCATTGACGGCCGTTTCCAGATCCTGATTTGTAGCCGCGATGACACGTAGATCTACCTCGATATCTTTAAGGCCCCCTACTCTTTTGAATATTTGGTTTTCAAGAAAACGAAGGATTTTTGCTTGAAGATGGATACTGAGTGTTGAAATTTCATCAAGAAATAAAGTGCCCTCGTCTGCAAGTTCAGCGAGTCCTTTTTTCTGCTGTTTAGCATCCGTGAAGGCCCCCTTTTCATAGCCGAACAATTCACTTTCAAGGAGGTTTTCTGGGATGGCCGAGCAGTTAATGGCCAGAAAGGACGCGTTCTTCCTGCGGCTGAGGTTGTGAATTGCCTCGGCGAGTAGATCTTTCCCTGTCCCACTTTCTCCTTGAAGAAGGACAATGGAGGCTTCACTCTGTGCGATTTTTTTCGACATGTCCAGAATCTGCTTCATTGTTTTTGAAACGGCGATAATTTGTGAAAGATCGAATTGATTCTTTTCCTTTTCTTTATAATAGGCGATCTTTTTTTTAAGGGATGCCGTTTCGAGCGCGTTTTTTATGGTACTCTGGAGTTTCGTGTCGTCGATGGGCTTGGTAATAAAATCATAGGCTCCCCGCCTCATAGCCGTCACTACGTCGTCTACGACTCCGTAGGCTGTGATCATGATAACGGGGAGTTCAGGCCATTTTGATTTAATCTCTTTGAGTAGATCTATGCCCTTTGTATCGGGAAGCCTGTTGTCCAGAATGATGAGGTCAGGCATCTCCTGGGGAATGAGATGAAGTGCTGTTTTTCCGTTTTCAGCTGTGACGGCATTTAGATTCCAGTCAGAGAGCTTCTGACTCATACTCCACCGCAAAAGCTTTTCGTCATCAACAACGAGTATTTTTTTTTTCTTCATGAATTCTCTTTCGATTCTACTACAGGAAGGAGAATTGTGAAAGTTGTTCCTTTCCCTTCTTCACTCTCTACTCCCAGAGTCCCTGAATGGGCAGAGATTATTTTTTTACAGATCGAAAGGCCAAGACCTGTCCCTTTGGATTTTGTAGTAAAGAACGGTTGGAAAATTTGAGACAATTGGTCCTTATTTATGCCTTTTCCGTCATCGGTCACGGTGATTTTCAGATTCTTCTTATTTTCAGAGCCGAAGGTGATCGTTATATGGCCCTTTTTATCGATGGCGCCTATGCTGTTGAGCATAAGGTTTAGCAGCACTTCCTGGATCTTATCGGCGTCCAGGCGAGCATGAATGTTTTTTTCACTGCTGCTGAAATGGAACTGAATGTCTTTGTTCTTGACCTGCATCTGAGCCAGCTTTACGGCACTTTCTACACAGTCCTCTAAAGAGATAAGCCTAATGTTTATCTCTTTAGGCCTGGCAAAACGCAGTAGATCCCGGATGATCTGGTCAATCTTGTCTAACTGAATCAGGACTTCTTTGTAAACTTCTTTGCTTGAATCTGTTTCATCAGTCTTATTATAGATAATTTCGATGGCCCCTTTCATTCCTGCAATCGGATTTTTTATTTCGTGGG
>JAZFSR010000196.1:0-3143 GCA_036446295.1 Candidatus Aminicenantaceae bacterium | reverse complement strand
CAGATTTTTCAAAGTTATCCGTTCAGCAACTTTTGGGAATGGCCGGCCGGGCCGAAATTGAAGCCAATAGAATTTATTCCGATCTTTCTCACTCTCTTAAAAACCCTCTTCTTAAGGAAAAATTTCAGTGGCTGGCCTTCGAAGAAACAAAGCATAAAGAATCTCTTGAAAAACTTTTTCAGACACTTTTTAAGGAAGAAAAAATGACAATACCTGACAAGGCAGACGAAGCTCTTCTGCCTTCCATCAATTTCACACCATCCGCCCCTCTCGTCGAAATCCTGTACCAAGCCATGAAAGCGGAAGAAGCTGCTGGAGATTTCTATCTGAGTTTAGCCCAACGAGTCAGCGATTCTCAACAAAAGATCCTTAAATATCTGAGCCATGTCGAGCACAGCCACTACACCATGCTCAAGAGTGAGTACCTCATGGCTCAGGAATTTGAAGACTATGGAGAAAGTGACGTCGATAAAGTTGTCACCTAGGCATCACCAGCAAAATCATATCCTTTTCACCTTTCATCTACCCCTTTATCACACCCACTGGCACAACGCGGGCCACAAGACGGCCTAATCCTACTCGATGAGAAACATTGACAACTTCATCCACATTTTTATAGGCTCCCGGTGCTTCCTCGGCCACTCCCCTCCAACTAGTGGACTTGAGTTCGATACCTGAATTTTCCATTTCTTTCTTAATTTTTTCTCCTCTAAACCTGCGCCGCGCTTCATGCCTGGACATCATTCGTCCCGCTCCATGAGCCGTGGATCCAAAACTCCGTTTTTCTGCCTCGGACGTTCCCACAAGGATATAAGAGGCTGTTCCCATGCTTCCAGGAATAATTACGGGCTGACCTACTGAACGGTAAATTTCAGGGATCTCATCCCGGCCGGGGCCAAAACTCCGAGTGGCCCCTTTTCTGTGCACACACAGACTCCTTTGTTTCCCGTCAATGCTGTGATTTTCAAATTTGGCCACATTGTGACAGACATCATAGACCTGATCCATTCCTTCAGAACTTCCCATAACTTTGCGGAAAACTTTTCGGACCAGATGGGCAATCATCTGCCTGTTGGCAAACGCGAAGTTGACGGCCGAACTCATGGATTGGTAATACTGTTGTCCAAGATCGGAATGGAGAGGAGCATAAATTAATTCCCTATCCGGTAGATTTTTTGTCCCATATCTGTCTTCCATCAGCCGTATGTAATCAGAAGCCACTTGGTGTCCCAATCCTCGACTCCCGCAGTGGATCATGACTAAGATTTGATTTTTGGAGTGAATGCCAAAGGTTTGACTGACTTCCGGATTAAAAATTTGATCCACTTTTTGGATTTCCAAGAAATGATTTCCTGAACCCAGCGTCCCCAATTGAGGGGCTCCCCTTTCAATAGCTCTACGTGAGAGGTATTTGGGATTTGCACTCTTCATCCTGCCGTATTCCTCTGTTTTCAGAAGATCCTCTTTTGTTCCATACCCATTTTCGACCGCCCACTCTGCTCCCCTACGGCAGACGTCAAGCAAAATGCTCTTATCAAATCGTATTTGACCTTTTCCTCCCAAACCGGCAGGAACTTCCCTATAAATTTCGTCAAGAAGCTCACTGCACTTCGACCTTACTTCCGGTTCAAAAAACTCTGTTTTGAGCAGTCTGACGCCGCAGTTGATATCGTAACCCACACCCCCGGGGGAAATGATCCCCGTCGTTCTGTCGAATGCCGCTACGCCTCCGATGGGAAATCCATATCCCTGATGTCCATCAGGCATAACATAGGCCTTCTTCTGGATTCCGGGCAAACAGGCGACATTCTGTGCTTGAAGAAGAGTTTTGTCTCTTTTTATGCTCTCTAAAAGTTTTGAAGATGTGTAGATCACGGCCGGGACTCTCATCTGTCCCTGTTTGGGAATCTCCCAAACATACTCTCCCAGTTTTTTTATTTCCATTTTTATATCTACATGTCGACAACAACCTGAACCATAACGGAATGATTCTTCACAATTTCCATTTCATTATAGGTCACTGCTTCAGTAACAACAGTTAATGAAGGAAGCACCCCAAATAGTAATTAGGATCTCTTTTAATATCTTCGATTCGGACGATAGACTTTGCAGTGAATATTAGAGCCAATCCTGTAAAAGCATCAGCAAGGATTAAAGTGATTGTTAGAAGGTTTTCACACTTGCCAATGATTGCCCCTATGTCGTACTTAGTTCTTGAAACTGGCTTCTCGGAATCTCCGATTGAGGTTTTCTGTCTGGCACCACCAATAAAATGACGGACGATCAGACCACTTGTAGCAATAGTGATAATATAGCCCATCAGGATAATTACACATTGCATGATATCTATATTGAATATAATATTCATCTTCGCTATCGTTCTTTGACAAGTTGTCAGGCTTGTTTCGGCAAATACAAACTACTGTAGTTGTAAGAACCATACTTCTCCAGAGCTTCATCAACCATATTTTCCACTCGTTTCACTTCCTTCCAATGAGCCTGCCGAAGTGCGTCAGATACTGCCTGCTGTGTTATGCCAAGTTCCTTTGCTACTGATATCTGGCTTCCAAATTTTTCATAGAATTGTACCACGCGGAACTGATGGTTGCTCCAACCACTACGTAGAATGTGAAGCAGGTTTGCTAGTTCGTTTAGCCATGGATCGAATTCTGCAAATTGAAATCCTAGATTAAAACAATAGTAAAGATTCTCCTTTTTAGCCCGTTGGATCATATCAGCTGCTATGTGAAATGCAGGGCCATCCATCCTTCCTGCATTCTTGGAGCTGATGTTAACGTCCAAAGTACCCCTCACAACAGCAAAACGAAATAGGTGAGGATATACTCCCTCATTTAAGAGTCTACAAATTCGATAACTCATATTGGATCGCTTGAGCACTCCGGATAGTTCATCTATTCCCCGCGTTAGAATAAGAGGAGCAGAGAATTCCTTCCGGAATTCTCTGGAAAGGTGATCGATGACCAAACGAATTTTACGAGATAGCTGTTGTCGACCAGAGCTAGCCCGAGAGCTGACTAAATCGGCATTGATTACTGTAAAAACTTTTAGTTCCATTTTCATAATACAAGTATATTAGCTTGTTTTTAAAAATACAAGTATTTTTGTTTGTACTATCTTACCTT
>JAZFSR010000195.1:0-2963 GCA_036446295.1 Candidatus Aminicenantaceae bacterium | reverse complement strand
CCCAATTAATCCGTTTGACGGTTATAGAGGTTTTAAATACACTAGTATGTGATTAACTTTAGGCCTCACCCTTTAGGAGAAAAAGATGATCCGGATAAAAAGAATACTTTCAATTTTTTTCATACTCACCCTTACAGCCGGGACTGTTATTTTGGGGACCTCCTCTCAAGCTGAACTCCCGAAAACTGAACTCCCTGTGCTCATCACATCCTGTGGACAGTGTGCCGGTACAAGTATAGTCAAAGTATCCTTCATGAGAATCAAACTCCAGGCTGAACCATCCGCCTATGAAATGAACACATTCGCCACAGCCGAGGATTTAAGAAAGGCCAAAGAAAATGGAACCCCATTTAAATCGGTCATTATTGTCATGGGGGCCAGCCTCAAAGGGATGGGAGCTGCGGGCATTGATATCGACGATGAAATAGAAAGGGCATCTCAGCTGATTCAGGAGGCTCGAACACAAGGAATCACTATTATTGGCGCCCATATCACCGGATTAAAGAATCGGGCACAGGGCGCTGCTCCTGGAGATAATACCGACGAGCTCAGCATCGACGCCGTCGCTCCAGAATCAGATCTTCTCCTCATCAACAAAGGGGGCAATGAAGACGGCCGCTTCACCATCATTTCCCAGGAAAAAAATATTCCGATGATTCAAGTGGAAAAAAATCTCGAACTTCTGGAAAAACTTAAAGAACTCTTTGGTCCTAGAGGTTGATACCCATAGTCCTGTTCAAACGAGCAATCGAGAGGTTATAATCGATGACGGCCCTCAGTTCCGCACCCTGCGCATTGGCCAGATCTCTTTGATACTGGAGAACAAGATAATTTGTTGTCAAACCCACCATGAGTTTTTTCTCTTCGGCTTCCAGTTTTTCTTCGGCAAGCTCTCTCGCTGCCTTATAGGCTTGGATGCGCTTGTAATCCGTTTGGACGGCACGCACGCCATTGCTGACCTCCAGAAAAATCTGCTGCTCCTGGTTTCGTAGGCGAAGTTTGGACTGCTCCAAATTCGTCTTGGCCTGTACATAGAGTGCACGGGTAAAAATGGTGTTCATAGGCAAAGTCAAAGTGAGGCCGGCCGACCAGTTCTGGAATTTGAATCCCAAGGCATCTTTCAGGGCATCAGAGGAACCACCGGGAACCGTCCCCACAACGATATCGGTGAGAGGATTATTATCCTTGTACAAAATAAGGGTGCCGGAAATACCGGGGCTCCAGTAGGACGCATCTAAACTTAGAGAAGGCAGGAGTTGATTTTTAGCATACATAAAATCCACATCCTTATTCTTAATCTCCCATCGTAATGATTCCAGATCCGGCCTGTTGTCCATGGCCGTCTTGAGTGCGCCGTCAAGACTTATCTCTGTCCTTGTGTTTGAAGGCAAGTCAATCGGATTGATGGTCATCAAACGGATGTCCCCATCCATATCCATGTTGATAATTGTTTTGAGAACTTCGTCATTATTATTGACCAGAGCTTCAACTTGAAGAATATCCGCTTCCCGGGTGGCCACCTCCGCCTCGGCACTCAATATTTCTATCGGGGCCAGAGTCCCCACTTCGACTTCTCTTCTGTTCTTTTTAAGAAGATTCCTGGCCAGCTCCAAAGACTGCTGCTTAACTCTGAGATCTTCGATGCTGTAGACAAGATTCCAGTAGGCTTCTTCAACATTGTAAACCGTATCCAGAAGGGTTTGATTGAGCTGACTGTTCGACTTGGCCAAATTATTTTTTGCGATGATTATTTCTCTGCGATTGACACGAAATCCAAAGTCTCTTAAAAGAGGTTGGGAAAGATCGAATCGAAGTTGGCTTCCGTACCGGGGATTGATTGTCTGGAATTTCGTATTGGTCTCATTCTGGTAGGAAAATAATGAAGCGGTTAAGGTTGCACCCGTCGGAAGGTTCTGCTGGTACTGACCGACATAATTTCTGAATTCAGTAGAAACCTCACCGGCAGCATCTATCCAGGAGAACGAAGGTATATTCGTATTTTCCGTTAAATATCTCATAGAAAACTGGGGAAGAAACCGTTCCCTTGCCAGCGAAATCGAGGCATCGGCAAGTTCCGGATTCAATATCTCAACAGCAAGACCCAAATTGTTTTTCAGAGCCGTCTTTATGCACTCATCGAGAGAGAGCGCGAGCTCGTTATCCTGAGACCACCCTCCTGCAGCAAACATTATTATTAATAAAATGATTATTGTACTTTTTGCTTTCAGCATCCTATACCTCCGCGTATTTCGTATTTTCAAACCTTTATTGTGTTTCATCTTAAAGAATTACTCATACCTAGTCTTCCTGGATCCATCCGTCAAGAAGACGGATGATCCGTTTTCCATAAGCGGCTTTTTCCTCCGAATGAGTGACTTGAATAATGGTTGTTCCTTGTTCATTCAAGCTCTTGAGCAGCTCCATGACCTCAATCCCCTCATCCGAATTCAAATTTCCCGTAGGTTCATCAGCCAGTATCAATTTGGGATCGGTGATAAGAGCGCGGGCAACAGCCACCTTCTGCTGCTGGCCTCCTGACAATTGATTTGGAAAGAGTTTTTTTTTGGCTACGATATTAAATTTGTCAAGCATATCCGCCACACGGCTTTTCCGCTCTGCCCCTTTGACTTTTTTATACAAAAGTGGAGTCTCCAGATTTTCATAGACTGTTAAATCATCAATGAGGTGATAACTTTGGAACACAAAACCGATATTGTGTTTGTGAATCTCAGATCGCTGTCTCTCACTCAATCTGTGGACTTCATTATCATAAAACCTATAATCCCCACTGGAGGGGGAATCAAGCATACCAATGATATGGAGAAGGGTTGACTTGCCAGCCCCGGAAGGCCCCATGATTGTTAAAAACTCTGCTTCTTCCACATCCAGGTCAACGTTTCTGAGGACAAAAGTCTTGATAAAGCCCGTCGAATAATATTTGGTGATGTCTCTCAATTTAATCA
>JAZFSR010000194.1:0-3400 GCA_036446295.1 Candidatus Aminicenantaceae bacterium | reverse complement strand
GTTTTTTCCAATTTAGCCTCACTCAATCAAAAGGATCCCTCAATATGATCAAAATTAGATATCAAATGCAATATAAATTCATAAAGGTTTGGATTTTGAGTACTGACTTGAAAAAAAATCAAAGATCTGTAGGTATGCCAGAACAACTGAACGCTATACTCACTCAAACCATGCGCAGAAGCGAAAGATTGTAGAACTCTTAAATGTCCAAACATCTGGAAAAAAGGCTTAAAAAGTTGTAAATTTGTCACCTATTTGTCACATGGGGAGGGGTTTGTCTTAGAGGGGGCATGTCAAATCGCTGGGATTGAGATTGGACTATGAACGGATCAAAATGACTCGCCTCAAGATTGCGGAGATGCTGCGATAGACGTAATTTCATAATCAGGCTTAAATCCCGTATCCCTCACCTTGCCTTCCCAGATCCTTTGAATTTGCTAAATTGGGTGTAATATGTTTATTTCAGTGTATGAATTGACAAGCAAGGAAATGAAACTTGTGGACGGAGTGATCAAAAAAGAAAATGCCGACCTTACGGATAATCCTGTACTCAATTCCCAGCACATCAAGGAAACAGCCTATTTTCTGAGAGCGGATATGGTTGGTATCTGCAAACTTCCTCCTTATGCTGTCTTCTCTCACAGCCGATGGGATGGCAAGCCAATAGAATGTCAACACCGTTACGCCATTGCCATTCTCATCGATAAGCAGCCATTGTCTATAACTTGACGCACTAAAAATAAATCCATAAGATTACAAGGTGACACAAACTGATATACGGAGGAAGACATGAAAATATTTATTAGGACGGCTCTAGTTTTGTCTTTGGTTTTAACATTGAGTATTCCCACTATGACTGGCCTTTTTGCTCAATCACAAGAAAAGAACGCGCTCATTGGAACTTGGGATGTAGAGCTTATAGAAATGGGCATGCTGATGGAATTTATATTTAAAATGGAGGACGAAATCCTGTCCGGAGTGCTTGAATTCGAGATGGGCAGTGGCGTAATGGAGGACCTTTCCTTTAATGATAATAAACTGACATTTTCTGTGAGTCTAGATGCTGGAGGTCAAATGTTTGGACTTGATGTAGAGGGCATAGTTGAAGATGACACATTGACCGGCACAATATTTTCAGAAATGTGAGAAGCCGGCTATACAGGAAAAAAAACGGAAAGAAATCTGAGTTGGAGTCCATATAAAAAGCTTTAAGGTCTTATTCATCCCACCTGGTATTGTATCTGATTCCTAGGAAAAGACAAGCTGCTTTATGTTGGTTGACAGACGAAGTCTTGTACAATCCTTGCCTTCCTGTAAACCGCTGGAAAAAAGGCTCAAAAACGTTGTAAATTTGTCAACTATTTGTCACACGGGAGGTCTATAATCTATTTTACACCCATACACTAAATTTATATGCTATTGCCACATAGATAAGAAGGGACAATGGAAAACGAATGTCCAAAGTGCCAAACCAACAATCCAAACGAGTCTAAATTCTGCATGGAGTGTGCAACTCCACTCCCACACGATGTGGACATCACCGAGCCTTTCACTAAAACCTTAGATGCTTCAGTGATCCATCTAACAAGAGGAAGCACTTTTGCAGGCAGATATGAAATCATTGAGAAGCTGGGCAAAGGCGGGATGGGCAAGGTTTACCGGGTTCTTGATACAAAACTTAACGAAGAAGTCGCTTTGAAACTCATTAAACCTGAAATTGCTTCTGATAAGAAGACCGTTGAACGTTTTCGGAATGAGCTGAAAATAGCTCGGAAGATTGTTCAAAAGAATGTAGGACGGATGTTTGACCTTAATGAAGAAAAAGACACTCTTTATATAACGATGGAGTATGTCCCTGGACAAGATTTAAGGGGATTAATTAGACAATCAGGAATGTTGGCGATTCCAACAGTCATTTCAATAGCAAAACAGATGTGTGACGGGTTAGCGGAAGCTCATAGAATTGGTGTAATACATCGAGACTTAAAGCCCTCAAACATTATGATAGACAAAAAGGGTAATGTCCGAATCATGGATTTTGGGATAGCTCGCTCTCTTGAAGCAAAGGTGGAGACGGGTACAGGAGTCATAATCGGAACTCCCAAGTATATGAGTCCTGAGCAGATGGAGGGGAAAGAAGTCGATCAGCGGTCAGATATTTATTCGTTAGGAGTGATTCTGTATAAGATGGCGACAGGTAAAGCGCCTTTCAAGGGTGACTCTTCTCTGAGCATCGCTATGCAGCACAAGCTCGACTCCCCCAATCCTCCGATGGAGCTTAACCGCCTTGTCCCCGAACCGCTCAACCGCCTGATCCTCAAATGCCTCGAGAAAAAGAAAGAAAACCGCTACCAATCCGCAGATGAAACTCTCGTCGACCTCAAGGTCATCGAAGACGATCTGACCACAGGCGAAAAACAAATCCCCATCCAGAAGAGAAGCTCCACCTCCCTCATGACCTCCATCAAAACATTCAAGGTACCAGGTTATCTTATCATGGGGGCCCTTATCCTGCTGGCCCTGGCCTATTTCATCGGGAAAAGCCTGACATCCGAAGATCGTCCCATCAGGATTGTCATCTTCCCCTTCGAATACGTGGGCCCGGTTCCAGACGCGGATCAGCTCTATATCAGGGATTATCTGGCAAGAGGGATCGGCAGCAAACTACAGGAACGATACGAAGGATTGATCATCACGGCTGAGAACTCAGCGGAGTTTTATGCCACTTCAGGTCTGACAAATCCCGAGATCGGGGCCATACTCAATGTCGATTATATCCTCAAAGGAAATATAAGGATCGATCAGCTGGAAGTCAATATGAGTATTTCTATAATCGATGCGAAGCAGGATGTTTCGATCGAAAGTATACCCTCGAGCTGCTCCATAGATGAGATATTTGATAAAGGGGTCATTGATATCGCCGATAAGATAGGTCGGAAGCTGGGCGCGGCCTCTTCCTCATCTGGTTTATCTCTTCTTCAAGCTGATTCTGATGCGATGGACTCTCTTGCGCGAGGTTGGTTTGCGGAACGAACATTCCGGGAAACCGGGGATGAACAAGATTTCCAGGCTGCGGAGCAGTTTTATTTGTCTGCAGTCGAGAAACAAAAGGATTATGCGCTGTATTCCTGGCACCTAGGGCGTCTCTATGAACTTCGGTATTGGAGATCCCATGACAAATCCGACCAGCAGAAGATGTCTGATTACTTCCGCAGTGCCTATGACCTGGAGGACAATTCAGCAGAAACAAAACTGGGAATGGGCTGGGTATCTTTTTACGAGGGGAAAAACGACTCGGCCTATCAATATTTCCTGAAGGCTTACGAATTGGACTCGAAAAAATTCGAGGTCAATTACAACATCGGTGCTTTTTTGCAGAGTGTCGGTCTTTATGAAAAGG
>JAZFSR010000193.1:0-7492 GCA_036446295.1 Candidatus Aminicenantaceae bacterium | reverse complement strand
CTCTTGGGGAGAAGATTGGTGCCGCTCGAAAAGAAAGATTCTCCATATCGCAACAATGTATAGCAGGAGAATGATGGGCGTATACCAGCCTATCCAGCCTATGGGCATGGGGTAAAATCGCTGGCTGATAAAGATAGAGACGGCGACCACCAGAACCAGTATCAGGCTAAACCATCCCGTTAGTCGATGAGTTTGACTGGCGGCGGCCAGTAGTGAACCATTCTGGCGGGTAATATCAAGAAGGGCCAGGTTCAACAGGTTGAAGGCATTGGCGCCCAAAAGGTTCCCTATGGTTAAATCAGGTGCTTCAAACAGGGTTACCGCGCTTATTCCGAGGAAGAATTCAGGCAGTGATGTAATCAGAGCAACAAGAATAAGTCCTATCCATACCCCACCGAGGCCGCTTTTCTCGGCTTGGTCAGACACTCTGGTTATGGATATTCCTCAAGGAAACAGTGTTCTGAAATCAGAAAATAATTTCACTTACAAGCTGATTGAGGAAACGAAAAAAGATGGTTTTGATTGCCTGAAAATTGAAATGACGGGAACTTCCAGACTCAGCGGCGATTTTGAGCAGGAAGGCATGCCGCTTTCCATCGAGAGAGAGGAGACATCCACAGGAACACTTTATTTTGCATACAAAGAAGGAATGTTGATCAGCATTGAATCTGAATCGATAGGTGAAGGGATCATCATTGTTCCTTCGGTCGGGATGGAAATTCCTGAGACTATCACGTCAAAAGGGAGCCTAACTGTCCGGATCGAGAAATAGGAATAAGGAGAGACCAACTATTGGGTTTTTTACTAAATCCCAGTTTTTTGCCTCAGACCTCTCTAAATTATTTTTTTTCCGGCGTGTGCGCACCAAAACGCATCCGGATGATTTTGGTCTGCCCATTTGAGTGCACTTGGACGAAAAAGAGATTGTCGTAGGTGGTGTCATTGAGATCATCGTAGTCTTTTCGGCCGGCCAGTTCATTGGCCAGCAAGGGGATTGTGTTGGAATGCCCGACAATGAGCACAGTCCTTCCGGAATGGGAATTTAAGACTTTTTCAAGAAAGCCTCTTTCGCCGGGGTTGTAGTTTTGAATTTCGAGGTTTTTGTCATTGGCCGTGGGGAGGACGGTCTGTTGTGTCCTTTTATATGGGGTCGAGTATATTGCGCTGAGTTCGACATGTTTGAGAATGTACATCAATTCATTCGCTCTGACCTTTCCTTCGGGAGTCAGGATCGGATCATTCGAGCCGTCTTTAACCTTTTCGGCATGCCGTACCAGAATTAGGGTTGTTGAAGAATCCTGATTGGTGTAGCTGCCATATCCGGGGATCATCAGGCCAAAACAAAAAAGAATTATAAAAAATGGAAAAAGTTTGTTTTTTTCTCGGACGATCCTTTTCATCTCATCTATCCTCTATGTCTTCGGCCTTAATTTCTAGTCCCAATCCAATTGAAAGCAAAGGATTCACTTTGGCCGGCCGCTCTTGCGTGCCTTCTCATCCTATTGCTCATGGGGGAAGAGGCGTTGCCATATACAAGCCAGACTCCGTTTCCACTCATCTCTTTGTTACTGATAAATGTTCCTATAAAAGTTTGTAATTCCTCTGAACTGGATACTTCGAAATCAATGTTTTTTCCATCAACTGCATAAGTTCCTGAAAGTGAATAGCCAAAACCGGTCCAAGTCACTGTTCCCGTTTTTTTATCGCCGGCAAATGAGATGATGTAGTCTTCTGTATCATTCACTCCAAATGTAGCCAAAATACTCCAGGTTCCAACAATATTGTAGCCAAAAACGCCAGGGCAGCCATAATTGATCACGATAGTTAGAACAAGCGCAAAGATGGCCAAATATTTCGTACTTTTTTTCATTGTGTCTCCTTGATGAATATTTTGAATCATGTGTTTCATAAATTTTCTTTCTACAATAGCACTCAAAGGAAAATTAGGTCAATGATTTCTAAAAAATGTCAAAAATAATCCACATAATCAAAGCCTGGCTTTGATTATTTCTTGCTCAAAATTGGGGACTGTCCCCATTTAAATTAGAATATCTTTCTTTTTGTAGATGATAAAAGTAAGGGTGAAGAGAAGCAGGGATATTGCCAGGAAATAGAGAATCCGCCACCACATCAATCCATAGTCAGGGCTGAGGACGGAGGAATCGACATATTTAAAGGGGCTCAAATAACCGATTATATCCAACTTGGGTGTTACTTTTGACGCAGCATCGATGAAGTATCCTCCTATAATGATACCGATGGAAATATTGGTGGTCGGGCGCCCCCTTTTAATCCAGAGGGAAAGAAAGAGACCCATGGCTCCAACGGTCAGCATCAATAGGAAACAATAAAAAGTATGGATGAGAAAGGCCGCCAACCTGTATTCGCTGTCCCCCTTAAAAATTTCAATACTGATAAATCCTGTGATCAGGATGACGATATTCAAAGTCAGCAGAAGAGAAAAATAAGCGACCAGTTTGCTCCAGACGACTTCGGATCGTGTGACAGGCTTGGTGAGCAGGAATTCAGCTGTTTTTTCATGTTCTTCCTGGGATAAAATTTTTCCAGCGATAAGGATTGAGAAAAAACTGCCCAGGAGCAGAATGAACATGGTGTTCCGGGCTGTGTAAAATCCCAGGACATTGACGAAACCATCTAAAGTTGCGCCAAAAGCCGACATGAGCCCTTTCAAGAAGGGATTTTCGAATATGACCGATAATTGTTTTAGGAAATCATCTTTCATGAGGATGGGGTAAAGGGCCATATCCAGCAGGATGAGAACCATGATGGACAGACACCAGGCGATAAATGAAGTCCGGTGGAGCTTCAGTTCTTTGAAGTAGATGTTTTTGTTCAACATCATCTCAGTCTCTCTCTTTCTCGGACTTGTCCTCATAGTAGTGCATGAAAATTTCCTCAAGAGTTGGTTCTTCGATGATCAGGTCCTTAATCTCTTTTTCCTTTAAAACTTGGAGGAGTGTATTCACTTCCCCGGAGAACATAAAATTCAGGCTGTTTAAATGGGCTGAAGGATCGATTACTCCCCCGCAGTCGATTTCGTCCGTTTTAACGGGATGGGAAAATTCAATCTGTACGATCCGCAGCTGTTTTTTTCTTAGGGTTTCGATATTCTCAACGGCGATTATTCTTCCTTCCTTTATGATTCCAACTCTCCGGCACAGCTTCTGAACTTCGTTCAGTGTGTGTGAAGAGAAGAAGATGGTTGTTCCTCTGCTGTTTTCTTCAGTAAGAATATCAAAGAACTTGGCCCTCATCAGTGGATCTAGGCTGGTGGTCGGTTCATCCAGAATTAAAAGCTTGGGCCTGTGGATGAGGCTTTGCAGGATAGCAATCTTTTTTTGATTTCCTCGGGAAAGATCGAGGATTTTCCGGTCCAGGTCCAGGGCGAAAATATCGGCCAGCTCCTCGATCCTGGAACGACAGTCCATGTCGTAAAAGTCGGCCGAATAATCGAGAAGCTCACGGACATCCATTTTATGATAGTAATTGATTTCGGCAGGCATATATCCGATTTGTTTCTTTATATCCTTTGTCTTTTTGACAATATCCAGGCCGAAGATGGACCCACCCCCGGAAGTTGGGAATATCAGACCAAGGAGAGTCCGGATGGTGGTGGATTTGCCGGCGCCGTTGGGACCGATGAATCCGAAGATTTCACCGGATTCAATTTCCAGATTGAGATCGACAATCCCCCTGTCTTTTCCGTAGGATTTTGTCAGATTTTGGGTCTCGATCACTCTTGTCAATTCTATTTATTCCATTCGTAGGGGCGGAGATGCCATTCGAGGAATGTCCAGATTCTGTGCCATGAGTCCCGCTGTTCCGGTGTATCGTCGCGCTCCCAGGTTTCCCTATTGACCTGGCGGTTAAACGAATGACCGCCGCGAGGGTTCTGGTAGATTTTGGTTTCCGCAAGGTCGGGTTTTTTCACTCTAAGGGCATTGACCAGCATTTCGGCTTCGACAAAATTTACATCCCTATCGTTACCGGCAAGATGCACAAGGACGGGGATCTGGAGATCGTCTATTTGGTACAGAGGAGATCGGGCTATGTAGGCCTCACGGTTTTCCCAGGTGTTTCCGCCGATGCGTCTCTGTTTTGTATATTGGGACTGGTACCGTGGTCCTTTATAGGCGAGTCGGAACACAAGATTGGTCACGGGGACTATCGCCACACCGCATATGAAAAGATCCGGCCGACGGATGATGCCGTGCAGCGTGATGAGGCCGCCGTGGCTCCAGCCTATCATCGCCTTTCTGTTGGGATCGATGTAGGACATATCCCGCTGCTGTATGGTCCCAACCGCGCTGATGCAGTCTTCAACTTCGAAACCACCGTAATCGATGGCTTCCATATGTTCCTCACCGTAGCCGGTGCTTCCTCTATATTCCGGGCAGATCACAACATACCCACGGTCGCACGCCTCCTTTATAAACGGAAGGTAGACATTTCCCAGGTTCCCGTGCACGCCGCCATGCACCCAAATCAAAAGAGGATGTGCGTGTGTGCCCCGTTTTTCAAGGGGAGCGAACAGATAGGCAGGTATATCCATCTGCCCTTCACTGCTTTTATACGTGAACTTCTTGTAGTCAAGGATGCCTTTTGTCTGCGTCTCAAATATCTCATCGATCTTTGCTTTTTGCTTTATGGCTTCCTGTATGCGATCCCTTACCTTGGCTTGTGGCTGGTTCTGGCCGATCAGTGGGGCGGCTGTATTGGCCATTAAAAATAGAATGACCATGATGTTCAGATATCCTTTCAAAAGCTTGTTTTTCATATTAACCTCCAATATTTCTTCCAACGTGGTGGCTACAGGATAGTTATAAAAAGTTGTGGAGTCAACCGGACTATTGACAGAAATAGAAGATGGAAAGGAGATGAAGCTGGAATCCCAATTGAAGAAAAATCAGGCAACAATTCGAATTAAGTATGATGTCCCTTTAATTAAATAATTCACATTATCAAAGCCTGGCTGTCTCGATTTCGAACACTTAATAAGTCAAGTTGTGAAGGCCAGGCCTCATATTAGTTGTAATCTTTGTTAGGTTTTGATAAAGATTCATAATGTTTATGAATTACAGAAAAAGGAGGACGATTTGACTAAGAAAATATTATTATTGATCTGTTTATTGGGAATAATTCTGATTTGTCCACTGCATCCACAGTCAGGGGAGAAAAAAGAGGCCGGTTTTATTGAGAAAGACCTGTCCGTAACCAAACATTCCTTAAAACTCAATGGAGATATCATCAACTATACGGCTACGGCTGGAACCCTGCCTATTAAATCAGAGGATGGCAAACCAATAGCCAACGTTTATTTTACAGCCTATACAAAAGAGGGAATAAAAGAGATAGGCTCACGCCCCATTACATTTGTCTTTAATGGAGGTCCGGGATCGGCATCCATTTGGCTCCACATGGGTGCTTTTGGCCCTAAAAAAGTTTTGATGACAGAGGAAGGTTTGGCGGCGGTTCGTCCTTACCGTTTGATTGATAATGATTACTCACTCTTGGACGTGACAGATCTTATATTTTTAGATCCCATAAACACAGGTTACAGCAGGGCATCTTCAGGAGAGAATCCCCGTCAGTTTTTTGGATATGAGAATGATGTCGAATCTGTAGGTGAATTTATTCGCATGTTCATCACCAAATATGAACGGTGGTCGTCTCCCAAATTCATAATCGGAGAAAGTTACGGGACAATTCGAGCTTCAGGATTAGCCGGATATCTCCAGGGCCGCAGCACAGGGATGTATCTTGATGGTGTTATCCTTGTGTCCGCTGTGCTCAATTCACTGGTTAAAGATTTTTCTCCGGGAAATGATCTCCCCTATATCTATTACTTTCCGGGTTATACGGCCGCAGCCTGGTATCATAAAAAACTGCCCCAGGACCTGTTGGACCGGGAACTGGAGGATGTGCTGCAGGAGGTCGAGACTTTTTGTTTAGGTGAATACAACAATGCCCTCAGTTTGGGCAACGAGCTTCCAGATAACCGGAAAAACGAGATGATCAAAAAAGTGGCACGTTATACAGGATTATCCGTTGACTATGTCGAGCAGTCCAACATGAGGCTAAATCTCTATCGATTCTTGAAAGAACTGTTGCGTGAGGATCATTACGCGATTGGCCGAATAGACGGCCGGTTTAAAGTGATTGAGACAGACGCAGCCGGAGAGCGCTTTGCTTCCGATCCCAGCACCACGGCCACCACAGGAGCTTTTTCTGCTCTGTTTAATCACTATGTTCGGAATGATTTGAAATACACGAATGAAAATGTGTATGCGATTTCAGGAAGTGTCCGGCCGTGGCCCTATCCCAATGCAAACTCCCGGACCAGTTACTCCGATTCCATCGAGGTCCTCAGCGGGGCAATGACCCAAAATCAGTCACTCCAAATTTTTGTGGCCAATGGCTATTATGATTTTGCAACTCCCTATTTTGCCACCAAATATGCCATTTCTCATATGGGCTTAAACTCAGAATTCAAAGACCGCGTCACTATGGCTTACTACCAGGCAGGGCACATGATGTATATCCGGGAGAAATCACATCAAAAGCTCAAAGAAGATTTGGTGAAGTTTTATAAAAAAGCCATAAAGCAATAGCCCTGCTCGTACCTCATGCTGTCCACAGAATCGGCCAGCAGGACTATCGGGAGGCGAGAATGGCCGCCCCAAGTGCGCCGCTATACTGAGGATCATTGGAAATTTTGACAGGAAAACCGATGGCTTTTTCAAGGGCAACATTCATTCCTGGAATTAGAGCGACCCCTCCTGTGAAAATAATAGGTTCGGCTACTTTTCGTCCGGCCATAGCCATAGTCCGGGAAGCGATGGAGGCCTGGACTCCAGCAGTAATATTTTCTGGGCTTTCTCCTGAAGCGAGAAGTCCGATTATTTCGGTTTCCGCAAAGACGACACACATGCTGCTGATTACAGATGGATTGTCCGCTTTTTCCGCAAATTTCCCCAGCTCATTGAGATCTATCTCAAGCAGAGCGGAGACAATCTCAAGAAATCGGCCGGTCCCTGCCGCGCAGCGGTCATTCATCACAAAATCACGGACAGAGCCGGTATCGTCCAGTCTGATGAGCTTGCTGTCCTGGCCGCCAATATCTATGATCGTCTGGGCTTCAGGGTGGAGGTGAAGGATTCCCTTTGCGTGACATGTGATCTCTGTAATGGTGCTGTCTGCAAAATCGAGCACATCCCGTCCGTAACCGGTGGCGATTGAAAACTTGATATCTTTGTGATGGTAACCGGATTTAGTGAGTGTGAAGTCAAGAAGATCGGAGGCCAACTTGGTCTGTTTGACTCCCTGGTCCTGGATTCCAAAACCGACAATGTCCAAACTTTCATCCAGCAGGACCACTTTAATGGCTCTGGACCCGGCATCGATTCCAGCATAAATCATTGTTGTCTCCGTTCTTGCGTCACTTCAAAAACAGCCTGAATACGATTTTTGA
>JAZFSR010000192.1:0-2149 GCA_036446295.1 Candidatus Aminicenantaceae bacterium | reverse complement strand
TATTGGAATGACAAGCTTTATAACCGCAGCAGTTCGTGGAGATTTTTCCGGAAGTTTTTTGTTTCATAGACTGTAAAGAATTAGGGCCAGGCTTTTAAAACATGAATAACTTTCAACAGAATAAAATTAATATCGAGAAAGTTTTTCATGTATTTGAAAGCCTGGCCCTAATTTTTCCCAGAGGAGGATGTGATGATCAACAAAAAACAATGTTTTGGCGTTTTTATCATTCTGGTCATTTATGTTTTTATAGTTCCTGCATGTTCCCCATCAAAATATCCGGACGGCCTCTATGCTGAACTGAACATGGAGAAAGGCCAGATTGTACTCCAATTGGAGTTTGAAAAAACTCCGATGACAGTGGCGAGTTTTGTGGGATTGGCGGAGGGAACCATAGACAATTCGGCTCTACCCGCAGGCACTCCCTATTTTAATGGCACCGCATTTCATAGGGTTGTCCCCAATCACGTCATTCAGGCCGGGATGCCCAAAGACGCCGAAAGTAGAGGCCCGGGGTATATGTTCCCGAATGAAATTCATCCTGATTTAAGGCACAGTGGGGAGGGTATGCTGGGAATGGCGAATAGTGGTCCTCACACCAACAGCAGCCAGTTCTATATAACATTGAGTGATCGTTCCTATCTCGATAACAGCTATACTGTGTTTGGGCACGTGATCGAGGGCATTGAAGTGGTCCAGTCGACCGCACAGGAGGATGTCATTGATAGTGTTGTGATTGTCCGTATTGGAAAAAAAGCAAAACAATTCAAATCTGACACCGAATCTTTTCAAAAATTGGTGGATGCCGCGAATCAGAAATTAAAAGATGAAGAAGACGAAAAGAAAAAGAGAGAGGCAGACATTATCCAGACAAATTGGCCTGAGACCAATACGACAGAAAGCGGCCTGAAGTATGTCGTAGTCCAGGAAGGACAGGGACAAAAAAGGTTCGCGATTCCCCCCAACATCACACTTGTCTACGAAATCGAGATTTTAGATGTTATTAAACGATAAAGGAAGGGCGAAGCTGAATTAATTGGTCATCTCTTATAAGCAAATATGAGGTGGGCCGATTCAAAATCGGTTTCAACCTTCGCAAACTCCACGAGCTTGTCTTCCCATCCAATGATTGGATATCCATGAGAAATGACTAATGTCCCTGGCTTAAGCTGTTTCTCAAACTGAGGCCGGAGAAGTGCATTGGAATCGGGAATGAGATAGATGGTCACAATCGTCGCTTCCGATAAATCCGACTTTGTAGCGTCTTCATGCCGGAATTCTACAAGATGTTCTACAAACGATGCTTTGGCATTTTCCCTGGATTCTTGAATTCTTTTTGGGACAATATCTATCCCCACGCCTCTAGCTCCATAAATCTCCGCAGCTGTAATGACAATACGCCCATCCCCGCAGCCAATGTCATAGATCACATCATTTTTATCGACACCTGCCATTTCCAGCATCTTTTCAACCACAACATAGGGAGTTACTACATAAGGCGCCAAATCCACCGCATCCGCCCGTCCATGTGAACCTAGATAGAGCTCCAATTGATTTTTTTCATCGAGACGGAAGACATGAGACAGGCCGGGAGTAATCCGATAAGTAATACGTTTTTCTCCATGCGGGAAGGTGACATAGAGTGCTAAATGGCCGGGATAACGGTGAACCTCTCCCACCTTGAGAATTTTCTCCTCACGTTCCTGGTTAGAGCGATAGAGACGAATAGAGTATGGGATATTTCCCTTCGTTGCATTACGGATGGTTGTTTCTCGTGTTTGCTGTGCGATTATTTGTCCACAACAAACACCCACAAAAACAATTAACAAAGAATATTTTAATAATTTCATTGAATCATCTTATCCTATTTTTCTTTAAGCTTGCTAACCTCCTGCTACGCTTTTACCACCAGGCATACTTAAAGTCAATTAACACGTATCATGACCAGCATCCTGTCATCGCGAGCGCAGCGTGGCGATCTCACAACAAAGATTGCTTCGTCCCTTCTTGTATCGCCCACCATTTCCCCATGTTTTTTTAAAAAATACGAAACTAGCCCTATCGATAAGGAATTTCAAGATCCTTACAGATTTTCTTGGCTAAAAAATCTTAAATCTCTTTATGACGAGGTACGGTTGATATTTTCTTT
>JAZFSR010000191.1:0-4603 GCA_036446295.1 Candidatus Aminicenantaceae bacterium | reverse complement strand
CCGTGTGTTTAAATACAATATAGGAGGAGGATGTTCGTGAGAAAAAATTTTAAAATCCAAATCGCCTTCTTTATGATTTTTTTGATCATTTTTCTTGTCCACTCCTGCAAAAAACTCGGAAAAGAATCGGATGAAATTGAGATAAATGCCTCCTCTCTTTCTCCTGTTGAAGAGCTTGGAAAAAAACTATTTTTTGATGCCAATCTCTCAAGTCCTCCCGGCCAACCGTGCTCTTTCTGTCACGGACCTGAGGTTGGTTTTACTGGCCCGGTGGATGATATCAACAGAAAGATGGCTGTCTATGAGGGGGCATTAGAGGGCCGTTTTGGAAACCGGAAGCCGCCGACTGCCGCTTATGCCGGAGACAGTCCTGTGCTTCATATCGATGAGGAAGGAAATTTTGTTGGCGGGATGTTTTGGGATGGAAGGGCAACGGGAGATCAATTAGGAGATCCTCTCACCGAACAAGCCATGGGTCCATTTCTCAACCCTCTTGAGATGAATGCTGCCAATAAAAAAGAAGTTATCACAAAAGTGAAAAATTCGGATTATGCGGAGTTGTTTGAAAAATTATGGGGAGCCGGATCGCTCGACAATGAAGTGGATATCGATGGATCGTTTGAAAAAGTGGCTCGGTCCATCGCGGCTTATGAGCGGTCGGCCGAAGTGAGTCCTTTCAGCTCCAAGTTTGATGAATTTTGGAGCCGTGCACGAAAAAAAGAGCTGGATGTGGCGGACATTTCTGAAGACAATTGGCAGGACTTCCAGGACCTTGGTCTGGATAGTGCTGAGCTCGAAGGATTCATACTGTTTGCCACTAAAGGGAAGTGTGCGGAATGTCATGTTCTCACATCCGTGAAAGGGAGGCCTCCTCTGTTTACGGATTTCACTTATGATAATCTGGGTGTACCCAAGAATCCCGATCTGCCATTCTACAACATGGCCAGTGAGTGGAATGCCGATGGTGCCGAGTGGGTCGATAAAGGACTCGGAGGATTCCTTGAAGGAACACGGAAAGAGACAGAAAAATATGCCGAGTATGCGGCGGATAATTATGGGAAACACAAGGTGCCCACGCTGCGCAATGTGGACTTGAGGCCATGGGAGGATTTTACCAAGGCCTTTATGCACAATGGTGTCTTCAAGACATTAAAGGACGTCGTCCATTTCTATAACACGCGGGACCTGGCAGATGAGGAATGGCCGCCTCCTGAAATTGAGGCCAATGTCAACACTGAAGAGCTTGGAGATCTGGGTTTGACTCCTGAAGAAGAGGCCGCCATCGTCCTCTTTATGAAAACACTTTCCGACCGGCAATAAACGGACATGCCAAAAAAGTTATTTTTAGTATTTATTTTGTGCCTTTCGGTCTTATCTTTACTCTGCTTGTCCCCAGGCACGGGGGAGAAAAAAACCCGGCTTATTCTGGCTACAGCTACAACCGGAGGCACGTATTATCCTGTGGGTGTGGCTATCGCTACTTTGATCTCCACTCACCTGGAAGATTCTGATAACATTTTGATGACGGCGATTTCCTCTGCGGGGTCCGGAGAAAACATACAGCTGCTCAAAAACAAAGAAGCCGATCTGGCGATTATTCAGAGTCTGAATGGTGAGATGGCCAGGCAGGGAAAAGGCCGGTATAAGAACGATCCTCAGCCGTTCTTGAGGTCGATCTCTGTTCTCTGGGAAAATGTAGAACATTTTGTCATCCTGGAAAAATTTGTCGATTCCGGCGATATGTCCGATTTAAAAAACATTCGAAAAAAGAATTTTTCAATCGGCAGACGGGGATCCGGAACGGAGATTTCCGGAAGGGAAATCTTAAAATCTTTGGGCTATTTTCCGGAGAAGGACTTCAGGCTTTCATTCCTGGGATATGCCTCCTCGGCCAATGCCCTGCAAAACGGGAGAATTGTCGGGATGAACATTCCCGCCGGTCCACCGGCAAGTGCGATCACCCAGGCCTTTGCAGCCATTGGTTCTAAAAAAATCCGCATCCTTGAGTTTACCGAAAATCAGGTAAAAGCCGTCAATTTAGTCTTTCCTGTCTGGAAGCGTTTTATGATTCCTCCGGACACGTATCCCGGACAAAAAAAAGTCATACAGACCATATCTCAACCCAATCTTCTGGTCGTTCATCAGGACCTGCCGGAAGATGTTGTCTACAAGATTGTCAAAACGATGTATGAAAACCTGGACTATCTGAAAAAAATTCATCAAGCGACTCGGGTGATGTCGCTGGATTCAGCCGTCAGCGGCTTGGCTATACCCCTGCATCCCGGAGCCGTCCGGTATTATGAAGAGAAGGGGCTCTCTATTCCATCGAAGTTAAAGTAAAATCATTCAGTCATGTTTGATGAAAAGAATCCCAAGATACAAAATATGCTGACCTGGTTTGCCGCCGGAGTGGCTCTTTTCCATATCTGGGCCAACACGTTTGGGAATGTGAATGACCTGTGGAGGAATGCTCTCCATTTGGGCCTTCTTGGATTTTTGGGATATTTCACCTATTCCCGGTCGAAAAAAAAGGCGTCTTCAAAAGTCTTGATCCGTATCGATTTTTTTCTAGGAAGCCTTCTTCTTGCGTCCTCATTGTATCTCATTTTTTTTGAGAACGCGCTGCATAAACGGAATGAAGTTCCAGTGCTGACCGACCTGCTGTTCGCCGGCATCGTTATTCTTTTAGCCCTGGAATTGACACGCCGGACATCAGGCATTGTTATCCCGATTCTGGCTGTTATTTTTTTGGCCTATGTCTTATGGTGGGGGCAGTTTGTCGGGGGAATTTTCGGAATGAGGAATATGAGTCTCTCCAGGGTTCTCTACCGGATGTACTTTACCGATGAAGGTCTTTTCGGGATGATCGCGACTATTTCATCAACCTATGTCTTTATGTTCATTCTATTTGCCGCTTTTTTGCTGAAATCAGGTGCCGGGGATTTTATCATCCGGATTTCACGGAGCATGACCCGCAGAATTGCTGGCGGTCCGGGGCTTGTGGCTGTAGTGGCCTCGGGATTTATGGGCACTATCTCCGGGAGTGCCGTGGCCAATACTGTTTCGACGGGTGCCATCACAATTCCCGTTATGAAAAAAGCCGGTTTTTCTCCCAAGTTTGCCGCAGCTATCGAGACCGCCTCTTCAACGGGCGGACAGCTGATGCCTCCGATTATGGGCGCCGGAGCGTTTATAATGGCCCAATGGACCCAGATCCCCTATATCACCATAATCGGGGCGGCTCTTCTGCCGGCGCTGCTGTACTTTGCTTCCGTAATGTTTTCTGTTTCACTCGAAGTCAAAAAGCAGGGGATTCGACCGCCGGATGTGAAGGATTTTGAACCTGCTAGAAGGATTCTCAGGGAGGGGGCCCACTTTCTTATCCCGATTTCTGTCCTGATTACACTTTTAATCGTTGGTTTTACACCCACTTATGTGGCCGGTATCTCCATCATAGCGGTCGTGGCTTCTTCCTGGCTTAAGCGTGAGAACCGCATGGGTCTTCGGGATATCCTTGAAGCTCTTGCCACAGGAACAAAAAACATGATGGTCGTGGGTATTCTTCTGGTTACAGTAGGAATAATTGTGGGAACCATCAATATGACGGGCATCTCTATTTCATTTTCTCAGCTGGTCGTCCAATGGTCGGGATCGAGTCTTTTATTGGCCCTTTTGCTCATCACGATAGCCTCATTGTTTTTGGGAATGGGACTTCCTGTAACGGCGGCCTATGTGATGATGGCGATACTGACTGTGCCGGCCCTGACTGAAATGGGAGTCAGTTTGCTGGCCGCACACATGATTATATTTTGGCTGTCCCAGGATTCCAATGTCACACCCCCGGTTTGTCTGGCGGCTTTTGCGGCCTCATCCATTGCCGGATCGCGACCTATGGCGACGGGATTGGCCTCCTGGAAGCTGGCTAAAGGCCTTTATATCCTGCCGGTTTTGTTTGCCTATACGGGTCTGATCAGCGGAACATGGGGAGAAAGATTCATTGTCTTTGGCTTTGCTTTATTTGGCCTTTTTGCTTTTTCGGTGTTTACGACAAGGTATTTTTTCCGTCCCCTCAGCCTAGTCGAGCGGATCCTCCTTATCCCCTGTGCGCATTTATTGTTCTGGCCGAAACCCATCTGGATCAATTTTGCCGGACTGGCTCTTTTCGCAGGCATAGGATTCTATAACAAATATTCGAAAAATCATGTTCCTTCTTAATTAAAGGGACATCATACTTAATTATTTAAAGGTGAAATTACTTTTTTTCTCCTGCGAGAATTAAGTATGATGTCCCTTTAATTCATTGCCACCCATTCATATTTCAGTAATTGACAGAGGGGAGAAGAATGACAATAATGGAAGGACTGTAAAAATAGGAGTAAAGCCATGAAAAAACTTTTCCCGAAAAAGATTTGGAAACGGTTAGGACTTTTATCATTTATTGCTCTGTTCCCTGTTCTTCTTTTCCTGTCGTCCCAGCCCTCAAATACAAATGTTGAGGCGTGGGAAGATTGGGAGGACGGATGCACGAGTATTTTGGTGGGAAAATTGGCGAGTACGGACGGTTCGGTGATGACGGCCCACACCTGTGACGGCAACTACAGGA
>JAZFSR010000190.1:0-3762 GCA_036446295.1 Candidatus Aminicenantaceae bacterium | reverse complement strand
TCGAAAAAATAACAGGGGAAGAATTAAAAGTGGAGGAAAGATCATGAAGGGAAGAGTTCTGTTGATACTAATGTTTGTCGTAATTCTAATCACATTTGGTTGTCAGACCAAAGACGCCGAAGCAGAGGTCGATCATTCGGTGGCTTTAACTCAATGGAGTGAAAAACTCGAAGTGTTTATGGAGTACCAGATGCCGACTCCAGGAGAGGACATTTCCTTTGGTGTCCATTTAACGGATTTATCCGATTTCAAACCCATCCTCGAGGGAACTTTAGAACTTGAATTCACTCACGAAAACTCCGGACAGAGTTTTATTGCACGGGCAGAACAGCCGATTCGCGATGGAATATTTTCGCCCAACCATACTTTCGAAACACCCGGAATTTACCGGTTTGTCCTGAGTCTTGAATCAACAAAAGTTTCAGATAGGATGAACCTGGGGACTATCGAAGTCCATGCCAGTTTGCTGGATCTGAAAGAAGAGGAAAAAAGCTCCGTCGATGTCGTCTCTTTCTTGAAAGAGCAACAGTGGAAGATGGATTTTCTCATCGAAGCTTCAGGCAAGCAAATTCTTACTCAAACTATTTCAGTTCCCGGAAAGATCGTTCCAACTGCATACAGGATGGCTAGGATCAGTCCACCTCTGGGTGGAAAAATTACGCTGGATCGAAAAATATCCCTTCCCAGGTTGGGCGATGAAGTTCAAGTTGGAGATGTACTGGCGATCATCGAGCCTTCCCTTGACTCATTCAGCAGTTCGGGAGAATACCGGATCGAACAGGAAATGAGAAATTCTGAAGCCATGTTGAGTCTTGCGCAAAAGGAACTTGACAGATTAAAAAAGCTCGATGCCAAAGATGCGATTCCTAAGAAAAGACTCTTAAAGGCAGAGACCGAACTCAATATTGCCCAGACAAATTACGAAAAGGCTCTGAATAAAAAAGAGGGTTTTCAGAAAATCAAGCTTCAGCCGAGGGGTGTAGCAGATAGCTCCTATTACTTTATCCGCTCTCCTATTTCCGGCCGTATTGTCGATCTCGACTACACTCTGGGAGAACAGGTGAGTGCGGGCGAAGAGATCATGACTGTACTGGATGACTCCCGAGTGTGGCTGGAGATATCTGTTTTTGAAGACGACGTCTCGAAAATAAGAAATTCACAAGGCGGATACTTTGTGTTTTCAGATAAGGAAAAAACATACGGTTTAGACAAATACGAGGGGATCCTTACCTTTTTCGGCTCGGTCATTGAGGAGAGCACCCGGACTGTAAAAATTATCTATGAAATCATCAATCCGGAAAAAGACTTTTTTGTAGGCTCTTTCATTACCGTATATCTTAACACAGCAAAGTCCACCGATACCCTGGTTCTCCCGAAAAGCGCAGTTTTTGACTCAGGAGGTAGAAAAGTCTGTTTTGTTCAGCTTAATGGTGAGGCCTTTGAAAAGAGAATTATCCAGCTGGGAATAGAAGGCCAGAAATTTGTTCAAGTGTTATCCGGGCTTCAAGAAGGAGAAAAGGTTGTCGTTGTGGGAGGATATGCCGTTAAGCTGGCTGCTGAAGCCACGGGAAAAGATGTAGGTGAGGGACATTATCATTAAAACAAGGAAAACACATTATCATGTTCAGTAAAATCAACAAATGGGCCTTAGAGAATCGGGCAGTTGTCGTATATATGACTGCAATAATACTAATTTTAGGCGTGTATGTGTCACTCAGAATTCCGGTTGATGTTTTTCCGGATTTGACGGCCCCGACCGTGACCATACTGACCGAGGCCCATGGGATGGCCCCCGAGGAAGCCGAGCTTTTAATTAGCTTCCCTATCGAGTCGGCTATGAATGGAGCGGCCAATGTCCGGAGGGTTCGTTCGATTTCCGCTATTGGTCTATCCATCGTCTGGGTGGAATTTGATTGGGGAATGGATATCTATAATGCGCGTCAGATCGTTAACGAAAAACTGCAGCAAGTGGCGGCGCAGCTTCCTTCGGAAAGCGATCCTCCATTTATGGCTCCAATTTCGTCTTTGATGGGAGAGATGATGCTCATCAGCCTTTCTGGGGAAAATGTTTCTCCAATGGATCTCCGGTCTATTGCAGATTGGGAGATCAGGCGGCGGCTTCTTTCGGTCCGAGGTGTTTCTCAGGTGATACCGATCGGAGGCGATGTTAAACAGTATCACGTCACAATTGATCCTTTAAAGATGAGAGAATATAAAATATCATTCCATCAAATTGAGGCAGCTCTTGAGGATGCAAATGAAAATTCTGCCAGTGGGTTTACCGTCCAGTCGGGGATGGAATATATTATTCGAGGGCTGGGGAGGATTCAAACTCTCGAAGACTTGAGGAATTCGGTCATAACGACCATTGATTCAAAGCCCATTTTTCTGAGGCATATCGCGAAAGTTGATATCGGCCCAAAGATAAAAAGAGGCATGGCCTCTGTTAATAAAGAACCTGCTGTGATTATATCGATCATGAAACAGCCCGACACGAACACACTGAAATTGACAAAAGAGCTCAACATGATTTTAGATGATATTCAGGCTAAACTTCCCTCTAACATCCACATAAATAAGGAAATATTCAATCAGGCGGATTTCATCAACGTCGCCATTGCCAATGTCTTTCACGCGATGCGTGACGGAGCCATCCTGGTCATCATTGTGCTGTTTGTCTTTCTGTTTAATTTCAGGACCACATTCATATCCTCTATAGCCATTCCCTTGTCTCTGCTTCTGACCATATTTGTGATGAAACTTGCCAATATTACCATAAACACGATGACTCTGGGAGGGATGGCTATTGCCGTGGGTATCCTTGTTGATGATGCCATCGTGAGTGTCGAAAACGTCTTTAGGCGCTTAAAGCAGAATATCCATGCTCCTGAGGAAAAGAAAAAGAGTGTTTTTCAGGTCGTGCTCGATGCCTCGGCTGAAATTCGAAATCCCATTCTTTTTGCCACTCTTATCATCATCCTCGTTTTCGCTCCTCTTTTCTTCCTCAGCGGATTTGAGGGGCGGCTGCTCCGCCCTCTCGGGTTGACATATATCATTTCGATCTTTGCTTCCCTGATTGTGGCCCTTACAATCACTCCTGTTTTGAGCTATTATTTTCTTCCCCGTTCCAAAGTGTTGAAGAAGAAGGAAGATACGGTTTTGATCCGCCGGTTAAAAAACTTCTACAAACCAATTTTGATTAGTGTTCTAAAGCATCCCAGCAAGGTGCTTTTTGTGGCCTTTGTACTCGTTGCCATATCTATAGCTTTAATCCCATTTCTGGGAAGAAGTTTTCTTCCTAGCTTCAATGAAGGCACTTTGACTTTAAGTGTCAATACGGCGCCGGGAACATCTCTCGGTGAGTCGGATAAAATCGGCGATATGGTCGAGACTATACTTCTGGACCAGCCTGAAGTGGTTTCTACTGCGAGAAGAACGGGACGCTCGGAACTCGATGAGCATGCCCAGGAAGTGACAGGGGCAGAAATCGATGTTAAATTAAGCATGAGAAACCGGGATAAAGAACGCCTGCTGGCTGAACTGAGGCGGCAGCTTTCTTTGGTTCCCGGGACATTTATCGGGATCGGTCAACCCATCTCGCACAGGATTGACCATCTGCTGTCAGGAACTAAATCGCAAATTGCTGTGAAAATATTCGGACCGGATATATACCAGCTGAGAGTTTTGGGGAACCAAATAAAAAACTTGATGGAGGAGATTGAGGGAATTGTCGACCTAGCCATTGAACAGCAGCACGAAATC
>JAZFSR010000189.1:0-4335 GCA_036446295.1 Candidatus Aminicenantaceae bacterium | reverse complement strand
TATGAATATTTTTTTCATAGGTTCATACCTCCATTTATAATTTTTCGATCTTAACAAAAGTATCTTTTGAGGCAAAAACACCACTTAATGGATCACGGTCTCCGCTGATAAGTTCGTTCGGATTGATGCCTCTTCCTTCTTTTTCCCACCAAAGAAGAAGAGTATTGCTGTCACTGCTTTTAAATTTTTTGGATTTGGCTATACGGCCTGTGGCCGTATGCCCGAATCCTTCAGCGAGGGCGACAGATTCAGGATGAATTCTATCCGTCACTAAAGCCTTTACGACAAGTGAAGCACTCTCGGACGAGATACGCAGTTGTTCTCCATTTTGAATGCCGAGGTTTTCGGCGGCTAGCCTGTTTATCCATAAGGGATTGTCATGAGAGATTTCCCTAAGCCATTTGGAGTTCATAGTTCCCTTGACGAAGAATCCGTGCTTATAAGTCGTGAGGATGAATTCAGTTTTCTTTTTTATTGAGTCAATATCCTTATAGTTCGGGAGGATTGAAAATCCATTCTTCTTATTATTTTCTGTTAGATTAAGGGGCTCATAAGATTTGGTTTCGATCAGGAATCCTTCCCTTTTAAGGGTATTGAAACCTCCTGTGGCCGCTATGTTTTGTATATGTTCAACTTCTTTAGAGTAAAATTCTAGAGAATTTTTGAACGGGAACCTTCGGCCTATTTTTCCGCCAATCCTCCTAGCCCATTCGATACAGACATTTCCGACTTCTTTGGCTTCTCCTCTTGGAAGGAAACTCGGATCGATAACTTTACCTACATCAAAATCAGGAGATCTTAATATTTTTGCCGGACTTTGAAGGGAAACGACCGGCTGACTCAAACTGAGCACGGAAATTTCATCGAAAGATGGCCCATATTCTATGCCCCAACTCTCAAGATAGGTCGCTGCCGGCAGCACGAGATCGGCCATCTTGGCTGTTTCCGTCATATGTGTGTCCAGGACAGCTAAAAAATTTACTTTTGTATCGTCCTCGAAGTACTGACTTATCATTGGAGTATTTGGTTCGTCAAAAACCGGATTTGAAAGGTAGGATAAGTAAATGCTGACTTTCGTGCCGGATTCGGCGAGCTCCCTGGTCCCGTTGAGTGTCTTTGTGTTTTGGTTCCCGGCTAAACGAGACGATATCGGGTGCCCGACTAACAAGTTTAGTAAAAGAACAGCTTGTACGTTTTCCACTCCGTTCTTATGGTCCGCGACGCCTCCTCCGACAAAAGCAGTTGATGGTTTATGAGTAGCAAACTCAATGGCCACGTTTTCGATATCGGAGGCCTTGATACCACTTTCTTTTTCAGCCCTTGCAGGAGTAAAAGAAGAAAGATGGGATTTTAATTCCAATAGGGAGGGGTTAGTTCTTTTTGAGATAAAGTCCGGATCAACAAGATCGTTCTTGAGTATTGTGTGAGCCATGGCCAGAGCGACTATTCCGTCCGTACCGGATTTAACAGGAATCCACAGATCACTTTTTGCGGCGGTCTCCGACATTCGAACATCAAAAGTGATAAGCTTTGATCCGTATTCCATACGGGCTTCCATTAAGCGGCGGGCCAAACCAATGAAGAGGTCATGATGAGCAAAAGGGTTGGCCCCAAAATTGAGGAGGGTTCGACTTCTGTCGATATCATGGATCAAGGAAGGGCCTCCGGTCATGATTCTGCTGGCGAGATTAATGTTCCTTCTGTTTAGAACGGAACGGTTTATAACAGAGGGGAGTTCCATGGTTTGGATGAAACGATCCAGGAGTAAATCTGACTGTCCAAGGTCTATAACGAAACCAAATTTTTTTTTATCTACATTTGATTGGACTATCCTTGGGATCATCATTTCATGGGCTTCATCCCATGTTATCCTTGTCCAATGGCCTTCACCTCTCTTCCCGATTCGCTTCATAGGAAAAAGCAGTCTTTCAGGATCATAAACTAGATTCAATCCCGATATTCCTTTGGCACAGATTCCGCCCTTATTAACAGGGTGAGAAGGATTTCCTAGAATCTGGACACATCGGTCTCCATCTAGATACGCAAGGATACCGCAGCCTGCCGGGCACAGTCTGCAAGTTGTTGGAATGGCCCGCAGTGTTTTCAGCGATGTTCGAGAAACGGAAGCGGACACGGCTTTTCCATCCACAACCGTACCGGCTAAACAAGCTAGGCCTGTTTTCATGAATCGGCGTCTCGAATACCGAACTTTTTGCATAGTACTTTCCTCTATATCAAGGGAATGAATTCTCCTCCCAAAACGACAACATATCTCATGAAAAAGATACCGATAATGGCAAGGATAGATGCGAAAATCACCGTGGTTAACGTCCGGAACCTCGGGACGAGCAGTAGAAAAAGTGGGACGATTTTGCCTAAGAAATTTTCGATAAGAATAAACAATATGCTGAATTTTCCAAAGAGGATCAGATGAGCGGCCGCTTGCGCATCACGGTGAGAAATGGACAGCACGATAAGGTCACATCCAAGGATAAACAGATCAAAAACTATCGCCCATGCCAACAGTTTCCCCAAGCTGATAACTAAATCCCGGTTAATAGATTTAGATTTAGAAAAGTAGCGTTCTTTAATGCTGTAGACCAATATCATTAAAGCGATCCCTGAGATAATGGACGACGCAAGAAAGAGGATGGGCATTAAGGCCGTATTCCATAGAGCACGGGCTTTTCCAAATGCCAGAATGAAGCCTGAATATCCACTGATAAGAATCGCAAGGGGAATACCTGTAAATCCAAATATTTTTGCGAATTTGATTTTTTCGTTGTACATAAAATAGGCAAAAATAAGACAATTAATTGGGTAGAGTATGAGGAGGAAAGATCCCCATGTGATGGGGGATGATAAGTTCAGGTAAGTAAAAAGATGCCAGGCTCTTTGGGGCATTCCTATGTGAAAAAGGAGAAAAAGAGGGGCGATGACTATAAGGACTGTGGCGAGAATAACGCCTATCCGGCCGATGGGTTTGAACTTTTCCAATCCAAAGCTGTTGGAAAGGGTGGAGAGGATGAATGATCCTGCACTTAAACCAGTTAAGTAAAAATAGATAGCGATAAAAATTCCGAAAGCATCCTGCTGAAAAGTATTATACAAGATTTGGCTTTCCATTTACTTTCTAGTTTCTAGTTTCTTTTTTTCCTCTGTTTTTTTTTTGCTTCGACGGTGTCGATATCCAAATCGATATAAAAAGTGTGAGGATAAGTTCCAATTTCAGGTTTGATCACTTGAACGGCATTTTTTGCAAGGGCCTTAGCGATTTCACTCTCTGGGTCGTTCCTGTTTCCGAAAAGGATAGCGCCTGTGGGACAGACAAGAGCACAGGCCGGTTTGAGCCCGGCATCCACTCTGTGATGACACCAAAAACATTTTTCTGCAATTCTTTTCTCCGGGTGAATATAGCGAACGCCATAAGGGCAGGCTGCCATGCAGTATCGGCATCCGATGCATCTATGAGGGTCGATATATACAATCCCATCCGGACGTTTGATTCCTGCATTGACGGGACAAACAGTGACACAGATGGGTTTTTCGCAGTTATTGCAGACAATCGGCAGAAAATATTCTCTTGTGTTGGGGAAGCGGCCCTTCTCAGTTTTTTTGACCCAACTCCTCCAGACTCCCAAGGGAACATCATTTTCGCTTTTACAGGCTACCGCACAGGACGAGCAGCCTATACATCTTCGTAAATCGAAGAGCATAGCCAGTCTTTTATTCGAGTTCTTGTTTATTTTCATTTTCTTTTTCTAGTCTTTGGTTCCTCGCCATTGTCCTGTTCGGTTTTTGCCCAAGTCCATATTTTCCGGATGAATTTCCTACGGGTTCGTACTCCGAAAAACACTCCCAAACCAAGAAGAGAAAAGATGGCTAGACCGCTGCCAACATAATTGAATCTCGCCCACTGTGCGGAATTAAGATGGATTGGGCCTAAAATTCCATCCACTTTTTTTCGGACATCATGACAACGGGAACAGTATTCTTTGTAAGCGCGTTTGGGTCCGTGTGCAGAATCTTCATAATGACAAGAAATGCAGACATTCATATCAAATTTTTCGGATAGATCACCCTTGCGGTGTCCGGATATTTTTCCGAGAGACATCCCCTTGAAAATTCCTCTGACTTTAACTTCATCATGACAGATACTGCATGTCTTGCCTATGTTTGTTTCATGAATAGACGACTCCGGATTATCGTGAAGGAGGACATGATGCTTAGTATGACAATCATAACATTGCGGAAGAGTTTTTTCAGGTGTCACATTTCTGTATTCAAAATGTATATTTTTTGTGAATTCTTCCTCTTCCTCCGGATGGCAGCTCG
>JAZFSR010000188.1:0-2824 GCA_036446295.1 Candidatus Aminicenantaceae bacterium | reverse complement strand
GCAGAAGCCTTAAAAAAAATTGCTACCCAAATGCCCTCTAAACAAAAATTGAAATATGCCGATTATATTATCGATACTTCCGGCACATTGGAGAAGACCATCGAACAATCGGAACAAGTGTTTAGAATACTGATGTCGGATTTTGAAAATTTAAGCAGCAAATTACAGCAAAATAACAAATAATCTAGTTAACCGGAATTATTCACACATCGAGATTGCTACAGATGCGAGGCATCGGCCCATGAGATTGCCACGTCGCTTTGCTCCTCGCAATGACAGGGTGCTAAAAGTCATGCTATCAAGTTGATTGCATTGAAGATAAATGAATGTGTCGGCAGTTTTTATGAATTAGATTTTAGGGCGGCAGCAAGCAAAGGTATCATCAGTTCATGATGACCTATGAAATAAAAACCTTTCCCTTTTTTTCCCAAAGGCCTTTTCACAACATTCTGATGAGGGCGGTAGTGGTGGATAAAATCAAAGACGGCCGTAGAAAATCCATCCAGATCCGATCCCTTATTCCGGATAAATGACACAGCCTTGAGAAAGACTTCGGGCAGCACAACAGCCGATCCGATATTTAAAAAGACTCCACCATCATCCAATCCCTTTACTAAAGAACAGAAGAGAAAAAAATCTCTCAATGAGGTCTTCCCCAACGCTCCTCCACTTACTTTGGGATGAAAATGAATAGTATCGGTCCCTATCGCCACATGAACCGTCACAGGAATATTCTGTTCGTAAGCGGCGGCAAGCAAACTCAAGTGTTTAAAAGGAAAGGCTGAAGACGCCAGCATTTTTCCCACAATCTCTCCTAACCCGAGGTTATCTTGGCCTGCACAAATAGCTTCATTAAGTTTTGTCCCGGTTTCCCGCGACATTCCGAAGCCTCCGTCTTTAATTTGTCTCTCCACATCTTCAGATGTGTATCCAGAAAATGCGATTTCAAAGTCATGGATAATTCCGGCTCCGTTTAGAGCCAATCCAGTTATCCATCCCTCTTTCATCAAGTCAATAAGAAGCGGATTTAGTCCCAGTTTTATGGGATGCGCTCCAAGAGCGCAGAGGATGGCCTTTTTCTTTTTTTTCGCGTTCCTCATAAGTGAAATAAGGTTTTTAAGATTTTTTGCAGCCAAAACATCGGGAAGGCCGGACAAAAACGTTTCAAAAGATCCGGAAGACAAAAACGGTTTTGCAAAATGTGAAGTCGTGATTTTTCCTTTTATGGATCTATGAGGAAAGGTTTTCAGTCCCTGAGGACTTGAAGGTTTGACCTTATATTTGCTCATTATGATTAGATCGACTGAGAAAAGATATTAACTAGGGCCGAATGTTTTTTAGATCCTGGCCTGGTCTGAATTTTATTCTTTTGCCCCTTTTGATCTTGATTTGTTTTTTGCGGCGAATATCCCTGCCAAATCCGGTTTTCTTGGAAACAATTTTAAAACTCGCAAATCCCCTAATTTCGATTTTCTCTTCGTTGGCAAGGGCGTCTTTTAAAGATGCAAGAATAGTATCCACCATAAGCAATGATTTAACCCTATTGAGTTCTGACTTCTCTTCAATTAGAAGGGCGATATCATTCTTGATCATTAAAGGCTCCTAATAAAAACACGAATAAACAATACTTAATTTATTGAAAATAAAAAGTCAAGATAAAATATTGACTTGATATAGGCTCACCTCTATAATGAAACAAAAGTGAAAAAATTTCTTGCTATTTCTCTTCTTTTCTTTGCTTTATCTACACTGAGCTACTCTTCGATATTCATAATTACCGTTGACACGGCTATTCATCCTGTTTCTTCGGAATATATCCGTGATGCCATCGACAGGGCTGAAACTGAAAACGCCAAACTTATCATCATAGCTTTAAACACACCTGGCGGCTTAGACAGTTCGATGCGAGAAATCATGGAAAAGATCCTCAATTCTGAAATTCCTGTGGCGGCCTATGTCTATCCAAGCGGATCACGAGCCGCATCCGCCGGTTTTTTCATTTCGATGGCCTGCGATATTTTCGTCATGGCTCCCGGTACCAACACCGGCGCCGCCCATCCTGTAGGCATGTCCCTCACAGGCCAGCAGATGGATGAAACTATGTCAGATAAGGTCACTAACGATGCGGCATCCTATATCAAATCCATCGCCGAAAAACGAGGAAGAAACATACAGATGGCTGAAGATGCCGTCAGGAAAAGTCTTTCGTACACAGAGGAAGAGGCTCTGAAAGGAAATCTGATCGATTTAATCGCAGTAGATGAGCAAGAAATCATCCGGCATTTTCATGGGAAATCCATAAAGAGATTCGATGGAACAGAGTGGACTCTCAACCTTGAAAATGAAGAGATCATCTCTATCCCTATGACAGGAAGACAAAGATTTCTCATAACCATTTCGAATCCAAATCTAGCCTATTTACTTCTCATGATCGGACTGCTCGGACTCTACTTTGAGTTTTCCAATCCCGGAGCGATTCTTCCAGGAGTGTTAGGAGGGATTTGTCTCCTGCTGGCTATTTTTTCCTTTCAGATACTCCCCATTAACTATGTGGGACTTTTCCTCATCATCCTGTCCATCGGCCTCTTTATTCTTGAAATAAAAGTCCAGAGCTATGGAATTTTATCTTTAGGAGGAATAGCCGCAATGATTATAGGCTCCATCATGCTCATAAACGCCCCTATCCCGGAATTGAGGCCAAGTCTCAAATTTATCATCCCTATGGCTCTAGGCCTTTCTTTAATATTTATTTTCTTGATTGTTATTGCGGTCCGAGCCCATGCACAGAGGGCCTCTACTGGAAAAGAGGGCCTTATCGGAGAAG
>JAZFSR010000187.1:0-2745 GCA_036446295.1 Candidatus Aminicenantaceae bacterium | reverse complement strand
TCAAACAGCTGTCTGGCATATGACAGAAGTTTTCTCTTTGATTTGCTTTTTATCAGTTTTAATTTTTCCCTCTTAAGAACGATGTTTTCGATTCTTACAATTTTATCAGGGATTTCTTTAGGGACATTGATTTTAAATTCAATATAATCGACTTCTTTTTCGCAGCCCAATCTATCCAGATGAACCGGATAATACTCGTAATTATAGACCGAGGCGGACGTGGGCATTTCATCAAATCCCTCTATCAATATGGCCTGATGATCAAAGGTCGTAAATCCCAAGGGACCGTGGATTCCCTCCATGCCTTTTGACTTTGCCCAAGCCTCAACCCGGTCAAAGAGAGCCTTGGACACTTCTTCATCATCAATAAAATCAAACCGGCTGAAACTGGCATATTTATTCTTCCACTTTTCGATATATTTTTTGTTGTAGATACCGGCAATACGGCCTACAAGCAAATTGTCTTTATAGGCCAGCCAATATTTAGCTTCACAGTACTCAAAATCAGGATTTTTCTCGGAATTTAGGACTTCCATCTCATTGTGGATCAGAGGGGGAATCCAGTATTCACTGTCTTTATAGAGTGTAAAAGGAAAACGGACAAAGGCCTTCAAATCCCGCTTGTTTTTAACTTCTTTAATTTCAACCGCCATAACATAACTCCCCGGAGTCTATTTTTAGTGAATGCCCTTTAATTCAATCCTCTCTTCTTCAGCAGGGGTTTGACCGTAGGTTCGGCTCCACGGAATCTTATATAAAGTGTCATCGGGTCCTCGGTGCCGCCTGCCGCAAGGATGTTCCTTCTGAATGAATCGGCTGTTTCCTGATCAAAAAGGCTCGTTTCTTTAAAGGCTTCAAAGGCATCGGCATCCAGCACCTCGGCCCAAATGTAGCTGTAGTACCCAGAGGAGTACCCTCCTGAAAAGATGTGGTTGAAATAGGGGCTTTTGTATCTGGAAATAATTTCCGGGATTAATCCGATTTTTTCCAACGATGCATTCTCAAACTCCCAAACGTCCTGTTCTTCGGCTTCGGTCAGCGTATGCCAGTCCATATCCAGGAAAGATGCCGCCAAGTACTCGACACTGATAAAACCCTGGTTGAAATGCCCGGCATTTGTGATTTTATCAATCAGTTCCTGGGGTATGGCTTCTCCGGTTTCGAAATGTTTGGCATATATCTTAAGGACATCGGGATGGAGAGCCCAGTTTTCCATGATCTGCGAGGGGAGCTCCACAAAATCTCTGGACACCGATGTTCCTGACAGCGACTCATATGTGCAGTCCGAAAGTAAACCATGAAGGGCATGTCCGAATTCATGAAAAAGTGTTCCAACTTCCTCCAAAGAAATCAAAGACGGCTTATCGGCCGTGGGTTTGGAGAAGTTCCCGACATTGATGATGACAGGAGTTATATTCTTTCCCTTAATCTTGGCCTGTTTCCTCAAAGAATTCATCCAGGCCCCTCCCCTCTTGCTTGGTCTGGGAAAGTAATCGGTGTAGAGAATCCCAACATGGGAACCGTCGGCTTCCTTGACTTCGAACACCTTGACATCTTCATGGTACTTGGGAATGTCCATTCTCTCTTCAAATTGAAGTCCATAGAGATTTGTCGCGACCGCAAATACGCCATCGATGACATTTTCAAGCTTAAAATAGGGCCGTAACTGTTCATCATCCAGGGCATATTTGGCCTTTTTAAGTTTTTCGGCGTAGTACCACCAATCCCAGGTCTCCAGCTTAAAAGTCTTCCCTTCGGCATTGATCATAGCCTGCATCTCTGCGGCCTCTTTTTTCGCAATCTTCAAGGCCGGATCCCAGAGTTGGTTGAGCAGGTTATAAACGTTTTCCGGTACCTTGGCCATGTTCTCTTCAAGCACAAAATGGGCATGAGTTTTATAGCCAAGAAGATTGGCTCTCTTAACACGGAGGGCAGCAATTTTGGAGGCGTTGGTCTTGTTGTCGAACTCGTTGTCATTGCTGCCGCGGCTGTAATAGGCCTTAAAAATCTTTTCTCTCAGCGCTCTTTTTTCAGAATACTGGAGAAAGGGAATCCAACTAGGCTTATGAAGGGTGAAGACCCATTTCCCCTCATGCTCCAGGGCGGTTCCGGCTTCAGCCGCACCTGCAATGACAGCTCCGGGGAGGCCGGCCAGGTCAGCCTTATTGTCAATAACCAGCTGGAAGGCATTGTCCTCTCTTAAAATATTCTGCCCAAATTTAAGAGTCAACATGGACAGCTCATCATTGATAGTTCTCAGCTCGGCTTTCTTGTCCTCATCCAGGTTCGCCCCGCCTCTCACAAAGACCTTATATGTTTCATCAAGTAGAGTGCTCTGCTCGACATTCAGATTGAGAGTGTCTTTTATCTCATAAACGGCTTTCACTCTCTCGAACAGAGCGGCATTGAGGAGAATGTCATCCTGATGTTTGGAAAGAAGAGGTGTGACATCCCGGGCAATCTGCTGAATTTCCTCATTCGTATTCGCTCCATTGAGACATCCAAAGACATTCCCCACTTTTGTCAGTAGCGCACCGCTCCGGTCCAGTGCTTCGATCGTATTTTTAAAATTCGACTTTTTTTTGCTATCGGCAATGAGGGTGGTTTCCGCTTTGTGCATGTCGATCCCGGCCTTGAAAGCGGGCATGAAATCTTTTTCTACAATTTTATCGAACGGAGGCGTTTCAAATGGCGTCTCCCATGTGCCAAAGAAAGGATTATCGCCCTCTGGGGGAGGAATGGATT
>JAZFSR010000186.1:0-5606 GCA_036446295.1 Candidatus Aminicenantaceae bacterium | reverse complement strand
AGGACACTCGAAAGGATTCGAAAGCTGATTTTGGAGTACAGTCAAACAGCCCCCTCTTTTGAAGACGCATATCATGAGGCCATAAAATTGGAGTCTTCGGCCGGAGAATTTCATTTCCAGGTCCTTATGACAGAAGAGACGGACTCAAAAATCGTGAAGATATTCCAGAAACTTAACGGCGATGATAAAGATCATAACAGGAGAATATCTGATCTTTTCACAACAAAAGTCAGAGCGTAGGACATTCAGAATGGTGGTAACCTAAGAGCGGGAAAATCCACGGTTTAATAAGTGACTTGAAATAAATCAAGAAAAAAGATAGTATTTTTCAGAATATTCGTTAGTTTTTTAATTAATGATTGATTGAGGAGGAAATTGGATGGATTTGAAATTAAAAAAAACAGTTCATGGATTACTTTTACTCGCTTTTGTATTGGGAACTGCGAGTCTCTTTTTTGCACAGAGTTCAGAGGAATCTCTCATCAAGGACCTAAAATGGCGGAATGTTGGCCCGGCCAATATGGTCGGCCGCATATCGGATTTTGAAGCTCTGGATACTGACTTCACACAGGTTCTTGTTGCGAGTGCTTCTGGTGGTGTCTGGAAATCAGTGAATGCCGGAACGACATGGGAACCTATCTTTGACAATTACGGTTCAGCCTCCATTGGTGATGTGGCATTTTTTCAGAAAGATCCCAATATCATCTGGGTCGGGACCGGTGAAGATTGTCCCCGGAACAGTATAGCCTGGGGTGATGGAATTTATAAATCTGTTGATGGTGGCAAGACCTTTAAAAATATGGGGCTGGAATCCACCCAAGCTATCGGCAAAGTCATTACCCATCCAACAAATCCTAACCTCGTTTACGTGGCGGCGGCTGGACACACCTGGGGTTATTCCGGAGATCGAGGTCTCTTCAAAACTGAAGATGGCGGTCAGACATGGAAAAAACTCACCAATGGACTGCCCAATGATGGGAAAACCGGTGCTGTTGATCTCGTCATGCATCCTACGAATCCCGAAATTCTCTATGTCGGTTTTTGGCAGCGGGTACGCCAACCCTGGAGGTTTGATTCGGGAGGCCCCAACAGCGGAATATACAAAACTACAGACAGCGGACAGACATGGAACAAATTGACAAACGGACTTCCAAGCGGAGACTTAGGACGGATCGGTCTGGCCATTTCCCGCAGCAATCCGGATGTCCTTATGGCCGTCGTGGAACATAGTCTTCAAATTAGGCCCACTATCCGTGAAGGACAACCACCGACGCAGAAACCCAATCCGGAATTTGCTGATATGACCAAACTCGGAACTGGCATCTACAGATCAGAGGACAGCGGAAACTCTTGGAAATATATGAACAGAACGAACACACGCCCATTCTATTACAGCCATATATATATCAATCCTTTTGACGATATGCTTGTGTACTATTTGACATCGACAATGTACTCTTCAAAAGACGGGGGAAAAACACTCGATCAGGTTCAAGGCCTTCACCCGGATTTTCACACCATGTGGCTCGATCCGACCAATAAAAACCGGTTCTATGTCGGGCAGGATGGGGGCGCCTCCATCACCCATGATAGCGGAAAAACCTGGATATTTTTTGACAATATCTGTGTGACGCAGTTTTATGCTGTCAGCGCTGATATGCGTGACCCCTATTATGTTTATGGAGGGCTGCAGGATAACGGTACATGGACGGGGCCAAGTATGAGCCGAGAAGGCTCGATCCTTACGGATTCCTGGTACAATATCGGCGGCGGTGATGGATTCTACACGCAGAATGATCCTACGGACTGGAGAATTGCGTATGTTGAGAGTCAGGGGGGATCGATTTCCCGGGTGAATGTGGAGACACGCGAAACTGCCAGGATCAGGCCTTCCCAGCAGAACACCTATAATTGGAGTGATCATGTGCCCAAGTCGGCCAAGAAAAAACCGGCTGCAAAACAGCAGCCTCAAGCCGGGAGGTTCGGCCGTCAGAGATCACCATTTCGATTTAACTGGAACTCTCCTATTCTAATTTCTCCCCACAATCCAAGGACGATATTATTTGGAGGAGACCATCTTTTTAAATCCGTTGACAGAGGCGACCATTGGCAGATTATCAGTCCGGACCTTTCGACCAACGATCCAGAAAAGCACAGCAAGCCTACGGGGGGGATCACTCTCGATCAGACAGGAGCAGAGACCCACTGCACTATCACTTCGATTTCCGAATCTCCGATCACACCGGGTATTATCTGGGTCGGTACGGATGACGGCAATGTTCAAGTGACACAAAATGATGGAGGAGAGTGGACAAATGTTCGAGGCAATGTTCCGGATGTTCCTGAGGGGATCTGGGTGAGCCGAGTGGAAGCTTCGAGGTTTAAAGATGGGACATGCTATTTAACATTTGACGGTCACCGGAGTGACAATTTTAAGCCCTATGTCTTTAAAACAACAGATTACGGTCAGACGTGGACAAACATTTCAGCCAATCTCCCTGATGGAGGCCCTGTCTATGTCATCCGAGAAGACCTGAAAAATAAAAATCTCCTGTTTCTCGGAACGGAATTTAAGGTGTTTTTCTCGATAGACGGAGGCCAGAAGTGGACGGATCTCGGTTTGAATATGCCCACCGTTGCATTCCACGATCTTCAAATCCATCCCCGGGATAATGATTTGATCGCGGGAACCCATGGGCGCGGTATCTGGATTCTCGACGACATTTCTCCGCTGCAGCAGGCCTCGGAAAAAGTCCTTGAATCTGAAGCATTTCTTTTCGAAAACGGCAAGGTGGGAACGCAGTGGCTGCGGTTGGCCAGAGGAGGATATGGACGTGGGAACCTGTTCTTCGAGGGAGAAAATCCTCCTAATGGAGCTACAATCAGTTTTTATCTCAAAGACAAATCTGCTGGCCCTATTACGCTCGAAATCACAGATGCGACTGGAGCACTCAAGACAACCTACACTTTAAAAGATGTAGAAGCAGGGATCAGCCGTTTGATGTGGGATATGCGTTTTGATCCTTCCCCGGATCAGATGAAACGGAGCCTAACACAGATGCAGACGATGATGGACAGAATTCTTGATAGACCGGAAGTAGAGGAAGCTCAGAAAAATACGGTAAAAAAAGCACTGGAGCAGCTCAAACAATCCGGTATGGGCTACAGAGAAGCTCAAGCCATACAGAGGAAAGCGTTTGAAACGATCGGCTTTGGAGGCGGAAGAGGATTTAGAGGCATGGGTCGAGGCGGGGGAGCTGCTGCTGCCGAACCGGGAATATATGGTGTCAAACTTACGGTTAACGGAAACGTGTATTCCGGAAAAGTATCTGTGCGCCGTGATCCCAAGCTTACGGGTGGAAATAACTAGAAGTTCCTAAATATTTTTAATATTGTTGTTAGAATTCTGGTGGATTTTTGCAGCACACACGATTTAAGTCTCCTTTAGCAGTTAGCCAGCTTCAGGTTTATGTCACTCTATAAGACAGTTATTTTTTTTCTTCTTCCTTCTCTTCTTTTTTCTCTTCTTTACGTTCCCAGGGGGTCCAGTCGATTTCCCTGACATATTTTTGCATCCATTTGATTTCTTCGATGTCACGGGTTCTCTGGTGCCTTGCTTCCCGAAATCCGTGCCCTTCGCGGGGAGCCCTGAGGTAGCGAACGGGGGCTTTTCCGATGTCTTTGAGTGCGGCAAAAAGCGACATGCTCTGGGATTCGGTATCTGTTGTGTCTCTCATCCCATGGATGATAAGCGTGGGCGTTGTGATATTTTTGACATATGTGAGAGCGGACTGTTTTCTGTATCCTTCGGGATTATCCCAAGGAGTTCCGCCGATATGCCATAAACGCACATCGTAATTAAAGCCGGGACCGTATTCTGCCGACCAGTCATAGACACCGGCTCCGAGTGAGGCCGCCTTGAACCGGTCGGTTTGTGTGATCGTCCATCCGCCTAAAATTCCCCCGTAACTCCAGCCTTTAATCCCTAAGAGGTCTTCATCGATAAAGCCCTCTTTAATGACATAATTTACGCCGTTCATGACATCATAATAATCTCCCAGCCCTATTCCATCCCCCTTTTGTACTGTATTTCCTTCCCGGAGTTTGTCTGTATACCCGGAGCTGCCGCGAACGTTGGGGGACAGTGATGCATATCCCAGTCCTGCATAGATATGGTAGCTGGCGCGGAAGCTGTTGGTGAAACTTCCGGCCGGGCCGCCGTGGATGTTGACGATAAGAGGCACTTTTATTCCATCTTTGAAGCCTGGGGGAAGATGAAAGAGACCTTCGATTTCGAATCCGTTTTTGCTCGGCCACTGGATGACCTTCATATCAGCCAGAAGAATATCTTTCTCAATCCATGGATTGGCATTTGTGAGGCGCGTTGGTTCGAATTTGTCGATGGGGGAGACATAGATATCAGACGGTGTTTTGTAGTCAGAAAAAGAATACAGTATCTTTTTTTTATCTTTTGAAATGGAATTGACTCTTAAAGAGCCTGAGACGTGAGTGATGTTTTTGTAATCTCCCGTGTCGATGTCCATTCTGTACAGGTTGGAGTTTGACTGCTGCTGCCCATTAATGAGGAGAAATCTTGAATCAGCAGTCCATGTGATTACGCGGGGGCTTCCCTCAAATTTCCCGGAAACAAGGCGGTATTTTTTGGTTTCGGGATTCATGACATAGATTTTTGAATTCCTGTTGAGCCATTCTGCGTCATCGGCTGCAGAAAAAATAAAGCTCTTCCCGTCGGGAGCCCACATTAATCCTCCTTCGGGAGAGTTGTTGTCGGTGAGACGGATTTTTTCCTTTTCTCCGATATTCATTAAGTATATCTCGCTCTTGTACCGGTCGTTCCTCCTGTTGGAATACTGGGCTGTAAAGACAACTTTTTTTCCATCGGGAGAAACATCGAAGCTCCCAAGGAGAAATTTTTCATCGGTTATTTTTGTCTCTTTTTTTGTCTTGAGGTCAAACATCCAGAGATTTCTCCAGCTGCCTTCACCCTGTCCGTTTGGACCTTCGTCAACAAAAATGATGTCGTAACCGTCCTTGTACTTCTTTTCGTCCTCTTTGTTTCTGGGCTCGGAGGCCGTGAAATAGAGTGTTGTAGAATCCAAAGACCACTTGTAGGAGCCAACGCTGTTTTTGTGCTCTGTCAGCTGAACGGCTTCTCCTCCTGCTGTGTGCATGAGGAATATCTGACTATTTTTCTCGACCGTTCTTTTGAATGTAAAATATTTCCCATCCGGTGAGAACTGGAAAGAACTGCCACCGGCTTCCCCGATGTACTGGAAGGGCTCTCCTCCCTTAGAAGACACCATATAATACTTTGTATTTCTTTTGTTTTTGGGCCAGTCCAGCTCTGATTTGGAATAGAACACCCATTGGCCGTCGGGTGACAAAAGTGCGCTGCCAATGCTTGCCATGTTGAGCGCATCGTCTGTAGTCATCGGGCGGCGCTCTGTGTTTTGCGACCAAAAGGGGCTCACAATAAATAAAGTGAAAAGTACAACAGTCAGAAATTTTTTCATATTTCCCTCCTGAAAATTCATTCTTTAGCAAATCCTGTGAAAACTTTTATTTTTGATGGAAGACCATCATAT
>JAZFSR010000185.1:0-4178 GCA_036446295.1 Candidatus Aminicenantaceae bacterium | reverse complement strand
ACAAAACGACGCTTGTACTTTTTCTTCTCAAAGATTATCTCTGTCAAGATGTCTTTTTTATGGCTCTCAAGGAATTTTTTATTCAGAAACGATTCAGTCAGGCTAAAACCGGCGATTTTATTCGAATATTCGAAAAAATCTCCGGAAGGGATTTAAGGCCATTTTTCGAAAACTGGTTTAATTCTTACCTCTTGCCTGAAGTCAGCGTGACTCATTCTTTAGAAAAAACCGGTAAACAGTACAAGCTTAAATTCACAATTGTCCAGTCAAAAAAACTATTTGTCTTTCCTCTTTGGATTGAGTGGAAAGAGGAGGGAGAAAAAAAACGAAAAAGATTGCTCATCGAGAAGAGTATTCAGGACTTCAGCTTTTCAACCTCGAAAAAGCCAAAGAATATTGTTATCAATCCTGATGAGGCGGTTCCCGGTATTTTTCGCTAGCTTGAATAATCGATGGTACTGATTTTCAAACGCTTGATCATCTCGTTGAGTGTTGTCGGTTTAACGTCAAGAATGGCCGCGGCCTTCTTCTGAATCCCATGGGATTTTCGCAGAGCTTCGATGATTGTTTTTCTCTGAAAGGTTTGCAGTTTATTTTTTAGGCTTCCTTTTTCCTGGGAAAGGGAGACGGAGCTGAGATTTCCATTCTGGAGAGACAGAAGGAAAGGAGGGAGGCTTTCCCTGTTTAAAATTGATGTTTTTGTCAGAACCACGGCTCTTTCAATGAGGTTTTCCAGTTCTCGTATATTCCCCGGCCAGCTGTGGTTATCTAAGATTTTCATCACGTCTTCTGAGATGCCGTCAATTCTTTTGTTGTTTTCTTGACTGTACACCTCTATGAAATGTTTGACGAGAAGTGGTATGTCTCCTTTTCTTTCCCTGAGAGGGGGGAGCTCGATTTTGATGACGTTGAGGCGGTAGAAGAGGTCCTCTCGAAAAATCTTTTGAGCGATGAGTTCTTCAAGATCTGAATTGGTCGCAGCCACGATCCTTACGTCCACACGGATTGTGTCGGTGCCCCCCAGGTGCATGAACTCTCTGTCCTGGATGACGCGCAGCAGTTTTGCCTGGGTTTCGATGTTTAAGGAGGAGATTTCATCGAGAAAAAGCGTTCCTTTGTCGGCGGCCTCGAATAGCCCTTTTTTGTGGCTGACGGCTCCTGTAAATGCCCCTTTGACATGTCCGAAAAGGTGACTTTCAAGCAAATCCGGCGGAAGGGAACCCGAGTTGACAATGATGAATGGGGCATTCGATCGATCGCTTTTTTGATGGAGGGCTCGGGCGACCAGTTCTTTTCCTGTCCCGCTTTCCCCTTGAACGAGAATGGTGCTTCGTGTGGGTGCTGAGGCTTTGATGAGTTCAAAAACATCCTGCATGACTTTGCTTTTTCCGATGATGTTTTCGAAACAAAATTTCTTTTTTAATTCATCCTTCAGACGGACGTTTTCTTCCTTGAGTTTTTTGTGACTTATGGCCCTTTGAATCGTGAGAAGGAGCTCATCATGTTTGAAGGGTTTCTGTATATAGTCGAAAGCGCCTGTCTTCATAGCTTCAATAGCTGATTCGACCGAGGCATAGGCTGTGATGATGATAATGACAGCGCTCGGATCGATTTTTTTCAACTCTTTGAGCACGGTGATTCCATCCATCCCCGGCATGAGCAGATCCAGAAGGGTGAGATCAAATTCAAATTCCGGCTGCTTTTTAAGGGCCTCCTTCCCATTGGAAGAGAGTTCGATAGTGTACCCTTCGGTTGTTAATAATTCACCGAGGACTTCGTGAATGATCGGCTCATCGTCGATGATGTGAATAATTCCTTTTTGTGCCATGGTTTCACTGTTCTGTTTGTAAAGATTTGTCTATGGGATGTTTATCGAGATTTGTGGGAATGGCCACTTTAAATGTGGTCCCCTCTCCGTCTTGGCTTCTTACTGTGATATTTCCCTCATGCTCTTTTATGATGGCATAACTGATGGAAAGACCCAAACCCGTTCCTTTGCCAATTCCTTTGGTGGTGAAAAAGGGATCAAAAACATGAGGAAGGTGTTGAGGTTGAATTCCACTGCCTGTGTCGCCGATCTGTATGATGGCCAACTTGTTGCCTTGGATAAGGTCGATTTTTAGGGTGCCGCCGTTCGGCATGGCGTCGAGGGCATTAAGAATGATATTGATAAAAACCTGTTGGAGTCTTTCCCCCTGAGCCCAGAGGGGTTTGATTGGTGAGAGTTTCATCTCCAGTTTAATGTTCATGTTTTTAAGCTTGTAGTCGATGAGAGAGACAATCCCTTGAATACTTTCTTTCAAATCAACCTGATAGAAAGATGTCTCTGATGGATTGCGGGCGAAATTGAGGAGGCTGTTCACTATACGGCCAACCCTCTCTGCCTGGACTTCAATTTTTTCCAGCATTTGTGAATGCTTGGTTTTGGCGAGTTTTTTCTGCAAAATCTGCACATAGCTTGATATTCCTGTTAGGGGGGTATTGATTTCGTGAGCCACCCCGGCAGACAGAAGACCGATGGAAGCCAGTTTTTCTGACGTCAATAGCTGCTGCTGCATGGACAATTTATCTGTGATGTCTTCGAAAACGATAATGGTGCCGTAAGGTTTTCTGTCGTTGTCGAGGAGTGGGGTTTTGACGATGTCAAAAATTCTGCTTTGACCTGACGGCAGAGCCAAAGAGATCTCACTGGCCAGGCGAAAATCTTGCTGTGTGTCTGAGGGAAAAATGGCTGCAAAATTATTCTTGCCGATCACGTCAATTAGGCGGCTGCCCACGACATCACTCTTTCTCTTGGAGAAAATTTCTTCGAGGACTCGGTTCCAGCCACTCACATTTCCGTTCTGGTCCAGAACGGCGACTCCGACGGTTAGGCTCTCGATAATGTTTTCGCTGTAGTCTTTGAGTCTTTCCAATTCCAGAGCCTTGATGTGGGATTGGTCATAGAGATAGGCATTTTCAAGAGCTAGGGCAACAGGTGAGGATACGGTCCTCAGCAGCTCCCAGTCTTCAGAATTGAGATAAGTGTTATCCTCTTTTTTCCCCATGCCTAGACATCCAATGAGTTTGTCTTCAACTTTCAAAGGCATCATGTGAAAAAAACCGAGTGTCCGCATTTCTTTGAGGTCTTTTTGCTGCTCTTTTTTTTCCATAAAAGAATAGGAGACGAGGGATTCCTTCTTTTTGAGAAGGGAATAAAGGCTGTCTCCAAAAGTAAAGAGTGTGGCTGAAGTGGGGAGTTTACCCAGGGATTTGAAGATAAAAAATTTCTTGTTTTTACCCTCGATGGGCAGGAGCAGAGCGATGTATTCAAGAGACAGGGCATTGACGATCAGTTCCAGAACAGATTGAGACAATTTTTGGAGATCCCTTTCCCGGCTGAGTTCCTGACTGATATTGAGAAGCGTTTTTCTGTATTTATAGCTTCTCTTATATATGAATCGGTCAATGAGGGATTGTATGAGTTTTTTAAGCGGCGTGAAGAGAGTCGCACCCAGCAGAATCGCCAGAACTATCAGCATCAGGATATTTATTTTATTTTCGGTAAAGTCGGGAAAAATTTTCGTCTGTGAAATGACCACAATTAAGAGGGAAGCGATGACGACATAGGACACGATGAGGGTGGCTGCCTTTTTTAGGATGACTTCCAAGTCTAAAAGCTTATATCTTGAGATGGAGTAGGCCAGCGCCAGGGGAACAAGGGCTTGAAAAATGACAGTGAACTTTGTGGTCTGTGATGGAACGTGTCCCAGCAAAAAAGGAATGATGTAAATGCCTGTGAATGGCAAAATCCCGAAGCCCAGACCATAAACCACCCACTTCAGTTGTTTTTTCATAAGGATGTTCTTTTCTTTGACAGATTCAGTCAAAACAACACCAAAAGTAAATATTGAAAAGAGGGCAAAATGAAAGAGATCTAATTTTCCCAGAGATTTATAAAAACGTGTGATGAAAGGGGCATTCAATTTTAAAAAGTTTGGTAGGAAAATAAATATGTTTGCTGTTAAAAGAACGAAAGCGGGAAGATAGAGAAACCATATCCGGGACGGAGCTGTTCGAGTAAATTTTTTTCTTTTGGGGAAAAAAATGAAGATGTGAAAGAGAAGTGGGGGAAAAAGCAGGAAGGCTGCTTTGTCCAGCCAGTAAAACAGAGAATCCCATGTGTCCAATTGTCCTGT
>JAZFSR010000184.1:0-3995 GCA_036446295.1 Candidatus Aminicenantaceae bacterium | reverse complement strand
GACAACTTCATCAGTTAAATCTCTTTTTTCAACATTTTCTTTAGAAGCACGCAGCTCTTTTTTCAGCTGAGTTTTTAGCTCTTTCAGGTTCTGAAATTCCCCGAGTTCCTTTGCGAAGTCATCGTCGATCGCCGGCAGTTTTTTTTCTTTAATGGATAGAACTTTTATAGAATATGCGATATTTTTTCCCGCCAATTTTTTATTTTTGTGATCTTTGGGATAGTGAATTGAAAAATCCTTATTCTGGTTAACTTTGAGGCCTAATAAATTGTCGTTGAGAACTTTTTCGTTTTCAAGATGTCCGGTAAGAATCACGACTTTTTCCTTTGGTAGAGCTTTTTTTGTTCCAAGATCCTGACTTGTAATTTCCGTAACAACATAATCGCCATCAATAACGCCTCTTTCCTCTGTGGGAATGTATTGTACAGATCTTTTCTGAAGATCATCAAGGGATGCTTTCACATCATTCGCCGTCACGGATATTTTTTTTCTGCTCACTTTGATATTTTTGTATTCCGGGAGTTCAAATTCCGGCCATACTTCAAACTGTGCTTTGAACTTAATAGGCTGATCTTCTTCAAAAAAAAGTTCAGTCACGACTGGAGAGCCAACAGGTTTCAAATTGTGGGCCCGGAGTTTTTTAGTGACGGCATCAGGGACAAGATTATTAATAATGGAGTCCTTAATTTCCTGGCTGAATTTTCTTCTGACAATGTCTGCAGGGACTTTCCCCTGCCTAAATCCTTTTATTTTGGCACTCTCGGAAAAGCGTCGAATTGTTTTTGCATATTCTTGCCTTACTGTGGCCACCGGGATTTCTATATCCACTTCTCTTTTGCATTGGCTGAGTTCGCGAATATTGTCCTTAACTTCTTCCATTGTGTTTCCTTGTTCCAGTTTGAGCAAACTATGAATGGGCAGAGCGGGACTCGAACCCGCACTCCTTTATCAGGAACTAGGTCCTAAGCCTAGCGCGTATGCCAAATTTCGCCACCTGCCCTAAATTTCATACTAATCCCGTCCATATAAAATAAATAATTTTTGGATCAAATTCATTTTTTAATGGGGCTGTCTCTAGAATTCGTAGACGATAGTAGATTATTATATTAAGACAATCCAAAGCCTTTGTCAAACTACAGCGTAGCGATTGCAGGAGGAAGATCTTTCATCAACTTCAATCCGGGAGACGCCTCTACAGCTCGAGGTATGATATTGATAGTGACAGCCACAGTGCCGATATCTCCATGAACACCTCCAATGATTTTTTCATGGATTTCCGGAATCCCACGGATAATTATTTCGTCATACTCTTCATCCACACCGGCGTTGGCATTGAATTCAAGTCTGATAACTTCTTTTTTGTTTTTCTTGGCAAAGGCGATGCTTGTTAATCCAATAACATCGCCCGGTTTCACATTTCCCAAGCCTGTTCTGATGTCTTTGTCGGCAATTACCGGTTTTGGGGGAAGCTCCACAGCCTCATCTAACTTCCATCCGAGGCCTTCTGCAATCATATAAATCGATTCTAAAAGACCGACATGTCCGGTAATCACCTTTTTGGTAATTTTTTCTGTAAATTCCTCTTGAGTCATATTGGTTCCGACTTTCTTTTGGAATGGAATACGTCTTTTTGCCGAATTCATCATTCGTCTGACGTGTATCGAATCTACTCTAAAACAGGGCGCCGTTAAAACCAGGGGAAGTGTGTCCATGAGATACCCGGGATTTATCCCTGTTCCTACAATTGTTACTTCATTTTTTTTGGCCAGATCATCGATGGCTCTGGCAAGTTTAGGGCTGCGTTTCCAAGGATAAGAGAGCTCTTCACAAGTCGAGATGACATTAAGCCCGGCCTTTGCACACTGAACAATTTGAGGAAAAACAGTCTGAAGATGGGACAAAGTCGTGAGCACTACGGCATCGGCTTTGACATGGGAAAAGAGTTTATCTGCATCATTCTCAATAATAATGCCAGTTTTTTTTGGAGTATCCAGAATACCCCCTAAATCCTTTCCAATAAGAGCAGGATTTATGTCCACTGCACCCACAACATCAAAACTCACTTTTTCAAATAGGACTTCGGCCGTTTTTTTTCCCATGACACCACATCCATAGATAATGACTTTCAAGATCCCCATTTTTAGAACTCCTTTGAAATGTAAAATTTATATAAGAAATAAGATTTTCTTAAGAAATCCATTTTTTTGCTATGCGTTCGACAGCATCCAGAGATCCTTGGATTTCTTCATCACTATGAGCTGTGGAAATAGCTCCAAACCCGTGAAAAGTGTTGAATCCTTCCTCAAGCATAGCCAATTTGAAGATTTTCTCTCTCAATTCTACATCACTTGTTTCAGGGTTCCAAATCTGTTCCGGGAAACTAAGCTTATCAAGTTTCTTATGGAGAAAATTCACTCCTACGAGAGAACTCTTGATGCCATGAGGTCCCCCTCCACCAGAACATTTGACTGGAATGTCATAATGGGAAAAAATCTCTTCAATACCGGATCTGACTTTCTCTCCGAGCTGGCCAATTTTGCTGTAGATGTCATTTTCATTCCGGATGAGATATTCAAGGAACGTCAAACCTGCCAGCATAGAGGCCGGATGCGCAGAAAATGTTCCTCCTTCGAATTTGACTTGATTGGCAGGGTTAGTATCCGGGCTTAAAAGATCCAAAACATCTGCTCTTCCGGCAACGGCACTGACAGGCATCCCCCCTCCTACCGCTTTCCCAAAAACAGTCAAATCAGGATCGATGCCGTACAAGCTTTGAAGAGCACCGGCATGAAATCGGAATCCCGAGATAACTTCATCAAAAATAAGAAGACTTTTGTGACGAAACGTCAGTTCTCTGATTTTATTCAGATACCCTATATCTCCGAAAAGAAATCCTCCGGCACCAATGAAGGGCTCAATAATTAAACAGGCCACCGTATCCCCATGTTCATGAAACGTTTTCTCCAAGTGCTCTTCATCGTTGAATTTTGTCAGAACAATCGTTGAATCGACATCTGTTGAAAGCCCCGCCGACTCTATCTGATTCAATCCATCTTCATACTGTGTTATTCCTTTGAGGACATAGGGTTGAGCGCCGTGCCAACCCCCTCCGACCTTCACTACGACCTCCCTTTGCGTAAATGCTTTGGAAAGCATGATGGCATACATTGTTGCCAGAGTTCCGCTTGTCGTGAACCGGATCTTTTCGGCTGAAATTTTATCCAGGATCAATTGTGCCAGCTTGTGCTGAAATTCACCGGGAAATCCTGTTATCAAGCCCTGGTCATGAGACATGTATTCTTTGAGAGCATTGAGGACAACCTTTGGATTGTGTCCCAAAATATTAGCGAAATGGCCCTGCCAGAAATCGACATATGTATGTCCATCTATATCCGTAACTTTTGATCCTCCGGATTGGATATCATAAAATGGATATGGGGAAAAAAGTCGAAGATTGTGACTGCCCCCTTTGATAAGACTGCGGCTTGCTAATGAAAAAACCTCAGCGGATTTTTTGTGTCTGCTCCTGTAACTTTTGATGAGTTCAGCAAGTATTGACTCTTTATCTCTCATCTCTCTCCACCTGAATAATGCATAAAAAATGTCTATATTTCACGTAATACATATAATATCAAGGGTTTTCATGAGTATTTTCGGTGAGCACACAAATAATGTTGTTTTCCTATTGTTATATTCTATCATAATCGACATTTTTTCCCCTTCTGGCGAGACGATTTCACCATATCTGGGTTGTTGCGGTGGGTTCGTTTCGAGGAGCAAAGGATTCTAGGGTTCTGGACCCCTTGCCCCCTTGAATCCTTATGATCCTTATTTAAGAAATCCGTAGAGCTTATTCGCCAGAGTTTTATCAATCGTGCTCAAGGTCTCCCAAATCTTTCGGGCACTGAAGTTGTCCTTCAGGTTCAAATAACAAATCCCCAAATTATAGTAAGCACTCCCATTATCAGGCTTGAGTTCGATAGCTTTTAGGAAGG
>JAZFSR010000183.1:0-3552 GCA_036446295.1 Candidatus Aminicenantaceae bacterium | reverse complement strand
TTCTCTCAATGAGATGTTTGAGGCGATTCAAAAAGTCCTAGGGAAAAAAGCTATTAAAATTACGATTCCCTATTTTATTGCGTATATTTTTGCCGCTTTCTCTGAGTTGTACGCTAAAATAAGCGGCGGTCAAGTCCAGCTCTTCAGGAAAGATTTCAAGTATCCTTTTTGGCGGATGGATGTGAGTAAAGCCGAGAAAGATTTTGGGTTTAAGACAAAATTTCCCCTTGAAGAGGGATTAAGAATAACAGCCGAATGGTATAAAAAGAATGGATTCCTCTAAGAGGACATGACTGTTGCGCTCTCCTTACTGGTCTTTGCCATGGGCTACTCATCTTATTATTTTATGTCCCATTCCAAAAACAACCATAAGCGACTAGGTCGACAATTTGGAGAAGATAAAATTTCTCTCATATGGGTTGTCTTTCAGAGGTCGGTTGGTGTGGCCTGCTTGGGTTTTTTCCCAGGAATTCTGGTGCTGTTTCTCTCATTCTGGCGTTTCTCGGATCTAGGTTTGGATTGGAACTTGTCAGGAATTATCGTATTCTGGACATCTGGATTGGGGATATGTGTACTGGTCATCAGTTATTTTTTTTCACAAAAGCCCGAAAATTTCCAAATGTATCCACAAATCAGAGACAATCCTTGGACAATCAAAACCGTGGTCATCAATACCGGGAGCTGGCTGGCCTATCTTATTGCGTATGAATTTCTATTCAGAGGATTGATATTGTTCACTCTCTATTCTGCTCTGGGATTATGGCCTGCCATTGGTATAACAACTTCTCTTTATGTCCTGGTCCATATCCCTAAAGGACTAAAAGAGTCCATAGGCGCTATCCCGTTTGGTCTGGCTCTTGGCCTGATAACTCTTGAAGCAGGTTCCATTTGGCCGGCGTTTATTATCCATGCGATACTTGCTCTGTCCACAGATCATTTTGCCCTCCGTGCTCATCCGGATATGCGCTATCAAGCGATTGGAAAACTTAGAGCAAATTAGATGCCAAAAAAAATATTTGTCAGCGGAGCTACAGGTTTTATTGGATCACACTTGGCTCTCTACTTGGCTGAAGAAGGGAATACCATTCATGCATTGTTCCGGTCATCTCAAAAAGCCGAGATTCTAAAGCATAAGAATATCCATTTGTTTGAAGGAGATATCTGCGACAAATCCAGTCTTGAGAGGGCGATGACTTCGTGTGTAGAAGCCTATCATCTTGGTGCGTTTGCCCGGTTGTGGGATAAAGACCCGACCTTATGTCGGAGAGTTAATGTTGAAGGAACGTTAAATGTCCTCGATACAGCAGTCAAGTGTGGGATAGAAAAAATTGTTGTGACGTCGACTGCCGGAGTTCTGGGGCCTTCAAACTCAAAGCCCGTCGATGAAAAGTGTGAGAGGACAACTAAATTTTTTAATCCCTATGAGTTGTCCAAGTGCGAGATGGAAAAAAAGGTGATGGAGTATACTGAGGAAGAGCTGAAGATTGTCCTTGTCAATCCCACACGGGTTTTTGGTCCGGGTATTCTGAGTGAAGCCAACTCCGCGACAAAGATCATACAGGCATACCTCCAGGGCAGGTGGCGAATTATACCGGGTCGTGGACACAGCATCGGAAATTATGCCTTTATCGATGATATCGTCGATGGACATGTTTTAGCGATGGAGAAAGGTAGGCCAGGGGAACGCTATATTTTGGGAGGAACCGATCTGAGTTTTTTAGATTTTTTTCGCATTGTTTCCGAAGTCAGTGGCCAGACATACAGGATGATACGACTGCCTGCTCCATTACTGATGAGTATGTCCGGTCTGGTATTCTTTTTTTCTCGTCTTCTTGGAAAGCCTCCACGGATTGCACCTCAGTGGGTCAAAAGATATCTCCAGAACTGGGCTGTTTCCAGCAGAAAGGCGGAACTTGAATTGGGGTATACAGTGACGCCGATTGAGGATGGTATCCGGAATACGGTCCTGTGGCTTCGCAAAGGGGATATTAAATGAAAAATGAGAATCTGGATTTCTTTACTCTAATTACTGGAGCCAGTGAAGGCATTGGAAGAGCTCTGGCCATCGAAGCTGCCAAAAGAGGCTGGAATCTTGCTCTCGTTGCTCTTCCCAATGAAAATTTGCAGAAAATATCGGAGAATTTGAAGCGAACTTATCAAATAAAGACAGACTTTTTCGAAATTGATCTAACAGATGAAAAGGCTCCACAGTTGGTCTTTGAATGGTGTCAAAAAAGGGATATTCAATTGAACAGGCTCATCAATAATGCAGGTGTAGGCATGGGAGAACCATTCGACAAGTTGCCTTATGAATTCTACGAAAAAATGATAGGGTTGAATATAGTATCTTTAGTTTATTTAACCAGATTATTCCTTCCGGAGTTAGAAAAGTCTCCCACAGCCTCGATCCTCAACGGAGGCAGTTTGGCCGGATTTCACCCTTCACCCTATAAGTCGGTTTATGCGGCATCTAAATCTTTTGTCATCATGTTTTCTCTGGCCTTGAGGGAGGAGCTATGCCGATCAGGTATATCTGTGAGTGTTTTGTGCCCGGGATCTGTTCCGACAAATGATGCCACCAAGAAACGGATACCTAAAAACGGCTATTTAGCCAGAGCGGCTGTATTATCCCCAGAGCAGGTCGCCAAGATAGCTTTGAACAAAATGGAAAAAGGGAAAGCCCTTATTATTCCCGGCTTTGTAAATAAATTATACTATTTTTTTGGGTTTATTTTTCCGTTTAAGTTAAGAGCCAAGTTTCTGTCCAAACTGTTTCGGAAATACTATCTCTCAGGAAATGGGTGGTAACATCGAGTGATTGTCTAAGGGGAGGCTCACGGGTGGGAGCGATATAAACAGTTGAATTTTGTGAGGTTTTTTGGTATCTTAATTGTTTACAAGTTTTTGGTTGAAGAGAGAGGCGTTTTGAAAATATATAGTGACTTTGACAGTAAATTCAGATTTGTGATAGTGGCCGCAAAAAGAGCTAAGCAGTTATTAAAAGGATCCAAACCCAGGTTGGAATCTAAATCTAAAAATTTGATCCGGGTCGCTCAGGAGGAGGTCAATAAGGGATTGGTGGAGTATATAATTGTCGATTCCTCTCCGGAAGAACTTCTGACTTCTAAAAGTGATATATTCATCGGTGAAGAACTCGGCATAAATGAAGAAGAAGTAAAGGAAAAAGTGGAAAAAGCAGAAGCGAAAAAAGAAAAGAGCCCTCTGGATAGCCTTCAAGATACGATTAAGAAAAAAGTCAGCAAAAAAGTTGGTAAAAAAGTCATAAAAAAGAAAGAATAATCCTGTCTATTTTCCATTCGGAATTAGAATTCTGGTTTTTCCCCAAATTCGATGTAAAGATCGATGTAATTTTTTTTTATAAAATCTGATCTTGAAAATCCTAAAGATGATGCGAATTTTACGATGTGATTCTGTTCTCCTTCCAGTTCGATGAAATCTCCGACAGGGGTTTCGTCTAAACAAATATTCAACTTTTTTTTTCTGAAAACAGTTCTGAACTTATCATACTGAAATTTTTGCACAAGACCTAAA
>JAZFSR010000182.1:0-24870 GCA_036446295.1 Candidatus Aminicenantaceae bacterium | reverse complement strand
TCTCCAATAATGGATTTCTCCATCATGCCTGGCTAGTTCCCAGAACTCTAAATAAAATCCCAGAATGGGGATGATTTTCCTACATCAAATCATGTCTGATTCATGAAGAAATAGAATTAATCCTACATAATCCGTAAAGTTTCCGTAGTTTCTTGGCAACCTTTTGTAATCAAATTACGTATATATAAGTGTAATGAGAATTAACAAATATTTAAAAAGGAGACAGACAATGAAAGTTAAAGAAAAAGCCGTTATTTTCCTCGCAGCCGTTCTGATCAGCTTTGTTGGATTTAGCCTGATCGCTTCCCCTTTTGTTGAAATCCTAGTCATCGGAAAAGAAGCTGGATATGAACAGATATCAAACTTCTTGGCCAAGTCTGACGTATCAAAAGACCTAAAGACGTCCATAGGATAAAGAGGAACAAAGCCCAATGATGAGCAAAGTCATCGCCATCCGGGATTGGTTGGTCCGAATTGTCGAGAGTGCTATTCTCTCAACCCCAACAGGCGGATTAAGCCTTCAGACTCAACCAATCCCGACCTCTTTTTTCTCTCCCCGCCAAAAAAAATCCCCCTCGACCTTTAAAATATAATCCCCTTTTTTCTAATCCTGGATTATTCATAAAACTGCCGACATTTGATAAAGCAGGCTAATAAATAAAGAGATGTTCGAGATATTGCAATAAAGCATTCTGTATAGTTGAAATCATTGAATGTAATTGAGCTGTCGGCATTTTTTATGAATAATTTAGGATTTTGATTGGAGGAGAACTGTTGCCATCGCGGCTATGGCATCCCCTCGTCCAATAACACCAAGGCCCTCATTCGTACGCGGTTTGATGCCTAATGCATCCGGCCGGATCTGAAGGATTGGACACAGCACGTCTTTCATCCGCAGAATCTGGTCGGCAAGACGCGGCTCCTGACATATGATAACCGTATCCACATTGCAGATAACCATTTTTTTCTCAACCATCCTGCCGATAACCTCTTCCAGAAGCCGGGAGCTTCGGATGTTTTTATACGCAGGATCCATATCCGGAAAAAGCAAGCCGATATCTTTCTCCCCCAGTGCCCCAAGCAGCGCATCAGCGATGGCATGTATCAGGCAGTCTCCATCTGAATGTCCCAAAAGGCCTTTGGAATATGGAATGTCCACTCCGCCCAGGTAGAGGGTTCGCCCTTCTTTTAGGGGGTGTATATCATACCCAAGGCCAACCCTAATCTTCAACACATGGCCTCCGCTATTTTGAGGTCCCCAGGTTCAGTGATCTTTATGTTTCTTGGATCTCCCGGTACGGTAAACACATCCACGCCCAGCTTTTCCACAAGAGCCGCCTCATCCGTGTACGTTTCCGAGTCCTCCAAGACCACCTCAAAGGCCCGGCCAAGAATCTCACAGGAAAACCCCTGCGGCGTCTGGATGCTGTACAATCCCCGTCTATCGATAGTCCGTGAGACCCGATTACCCTCAATTCTTTTGACAGTATCGCTGACAGGCAGAACAGGAATGGCGGCTCCTTTTGCCTTTGCAGCATCAATTATCTTATCTATCAATTCCGCTTTCACAAGAGGTCTGGCAGCATCGTGGACCAGGACTATATCCGTCCTTGCCGGATCAATATGTTGAAATCCTGACAAAACAGAATCCTGCCGTCTCTCTCCCCCCTTTGCTACAGTTTTTAATTTGGCATACTTATCTAAAAAAAAGGCTTTTTGCCCTATCTCACGTAAAACAAGAATGATGTCAAAAATCCCGGGATGACGGTCGAATGTCTCCAGGCTGTGGTCCAGAATCCTTTTCCCTTTTAAGACTGCGTATGGCTTGGATGAACCAAATCGTTTTCCCTCTCCGGCAGCCACAATGATCGCCGTAACATTACTCATCAAGATCTTCATTGTATCGACCGAAGATCATCTTTCCGACTGTGGTTTGCAAGACGGAGGTGACGGTCACATCGACTGTCTGTCCAATCAATTTCCTGGAATTGTCCACGACGACCATCGTTCCATCATCTAAATACGCCACCCCCTGATCCTTTTCTTTCCCTTCTTTGAGGATAAAGACCTTGATCTCCTCTCCCGGAAGGACCACGGGTTTCAGGGTATTAGCCAGTTCGTTGATGTTGAGGATCGGTATACCCTGGAGTTGGGCGATCTTGCTCAAATTGTAATCATTGGTAATAATCTTCCCATCCAACTGCTTGGCCATTTCGATCAATTTTGAATCCACTTCCACTATTTCCGGAAAATCTATCTCGGAGATGACAACCGAAACCTGTGATGATTTCTGGAGTTGCTCCAAAACATCCAGCCCCCTCCGTCCTCTTTGTCTTTTGATTCCGTCAGAGGAGTCGGCCACCAGCTGAAGTTCCTTGAGAATAAACTGAGGAACAATCAGGGGCCCCTCGATAAAGGACGTATTGCTGATATCTGCGATGCGGCCGTCAATAATAACGCTTGTATCGAGAATTTTCTGAGTCTCTCCCATTCTTTTTTCTCTGAAAAACTCGAACAGGTGGGCCGGATACAACCACTCGAACTTTCGCGTCCCTACGAGGAATCCAATATAGGGCATGATAACGAGAAAAAAAATGCGGATGAACGAACCGGTTGTCTCGTCCTGATAAATTGTCTGGTATATTGAGCCCAAGCCCCAACCGAGAAGCACTCCGGCATACGTCCCCAAGGTGGATGACCAGATGATTTTGAACTGGCTTTTCCGAATTCTTGTTTCAAGAAAGACAATAACTATCCCCAAAATCAGGGCAATCCCGGCGCCGATGTAATTTTTCAAGTGAAACGGGGGAAAAAAATAACCCGAGGCTGCAATGATAGCAATGACGACAAAACGTAAAATAAAAATACCCATTTTATATACCTTTAAAATATTATTTGAGAAGCTTCTCTTATATTTTTCGCTTCTAAAAACTGCATATCTGGAAAACTTTCTTTATCTTTATTCTTCATGTTTCCCTTGGGAAGGATCACCTTGTTAAAACCCAAAGAAGAGGCCTCTTTCAGCCGAGTGAGCGACTGGCTGACAGAGCGGATTTCCCCACTCAGGCCCACTTCACCAAAAATGGTCACATCCGGCGGGACGGCCTTGTTCTTCATGCAGGACACAACAGCCAGGATCACGGCCAAATCGGTGGCCGGCTCTTCCAGGGAAAGTCCTCCCGGAACATTTAGATAAACATCTTCACCGGCAAAGCTATATCCAAGTTTCCTTTCTATCAAAGCCAGGAGCATGGCCGTACGGAAAGGATCCAATCCTACTGTCATCCTTCGAGGATTCCCAGAAAACAACGTAGTGGAGACAAGGGCTTGAATTTCTGCCAAAAGCGGCCGCGATCCCTTGAGCGTACAGACAACAACACTCCCGGGTTCATCCTTTGGCCGCTCTTTTAAGAAAAATGCTGACGGGTTGGCAATGGCCTGAAGGCCTTTATCGTCCATCTCAAACACGGCCAGCTCGGAAACCGGCCCAAACCTATTCTTTAAGGCCCTCAGAACTCTGTAGCTGTGATCCCTTTCTCCTTCAAAATAGAGAACGACATCCACCATATGCTCCAGAGACTTTGGCCCCGCCAGCGAGCCCTCTTTGGTGATATGCCCAATAAGAAACGAAGAGATTTCCCGTGTCTTTGTAAAGCGAAATATCTGATTGGTGACTTCCCGGACCTGGCTGATCGTCCCAGGGCTTGACGACAGCTTGGAAGAAAAAGCCGTTTGGACGGAATCAATGATGAGAATCTGGGGATTAAGCTTTTCGGCATGAGAAATAATTCTTTCGAGGTTCGTCTCTGCCAAAAGATAAAGATCCCCGTCCCTCACACCAAGCCGCTGTCCACGCAGCTTAATTTGCTCCAAGGATTCCTCTCCCGAGACATAAAGGACCTTTTCCCCTTGCTCTGCAAAGTCACGGCTGATCTGGAGCAAAAGAGTTGACTTGCCAATTCCGGGTTCCCCTCCTATCAACACGAGAGATCCCAAGACAACTCCCCCTCCGATGACACGGTTGAATTCTTCGATTCCTGTCCTGAGCCTTCTCTTTTTTACCTCTTTAACATCCTTGTAGAGAACGGGAGTAGAGATGGGAAAGGAAAATTCTTCCGTTGACTTTTCCTCGATTTCCTCGACAAGTGTTTCCCATTCACCGCAGCTCGGACAGCGTCCCATCCACTTGGGGGAGTGGAATCCGCAATTTTGACAGGAAAAAGTTGTCTTGACCTTCATCATAATCTCAGTCCCAAACCGAAATACAGCTCTCTTTTGGATACCAAAGTAAAATCATCGATCCCAAGGATGAGGTAGAAGTGCTTTGTGGCCGCATACCGGGTCCAGGCTCGGAAACGGGGACTCTTTATCCGGTTAAAATCGAAACCCTCCAGGCTTATCAGCAGGCGATCTTCCAACGTGTAGATATCCAGCCCGGCACCTACTTTGGACTCCAGAATCCCCAACCTTGGAACGAACGGCCCCAAGCGAATACCTCCCTGGGCAGAAAACGTGAACGTGTCCAGCCAGGGATCATAGACCGTTTGGCCAAGGAAATACTTGTTTTTGGCCGCCCAAATGTCCACCATGAACGTATTCTTGATAAACCGGCTTTGACTGAAATATTCTGTCCGCAGCCCGAAACGCGCACTCAGCGAAGCCAAAGGATTGATGATTTGTTCTAAATCTTCCAGCACTCCTTCGGCACGGTTGTAAAGATCCGGATCCTGGATCAGTTTTCCAAGAGTTCCTTCCCCTTTGTTAATCTTTTCCAGCGATTTATTCAAGAGCCGGAAAGATTCTTCAGTTTTCTCTATCAAATCCTTGATTTTCTCCAAATTCAGCTTGACGCTGCCTCTGTTTTCCTCGACCATCTCCTTCATGACAGCAATAAATTCCTCCAGGTTCTTCGAAATATCCCCCACTTTTTTTTCAAAACTGTCGACGGCTCGCGTGGTGTTTTCAATCCCCTGTTTAATACCTTGGCGGTTCTCGGCTAACAAGTCCTTCAAACTTGACGTCAACTCCAAAAAATCCTCCAGTGCATTTTGGACACTGGACGTAGACTCTTTTTCCCCAAGAATTGTCTTGATGGACTCTCCCAGGGCCTTCACGTCCTCTCCTACTGAAAGGAACATTTTCCCAAGCTGTTCAATATCAAAGGAGACCTCGGGAAGAAGGCTTTCCCCAGATTGGAAAAATCCTTCGTCCTCTCCGGGAATAATCTCTACATATTTTTCTCCGATAAGCCCGGCCGTGGCCATGGTGGCTTTCGATCCCTTCTGGACTTTGACCGCCGGATCAATAAACAGCTCGACTTCGGGCCGGTTTCCATCCAACCGGATATCTTTTACGTACCCGATTTTTATTCCCGCCATCCGAACATAGGACCTTTTAGCCAATCCGATGGCGGTGTCAAAAGTTACATAGAGGGGATACCCTTTCTTTTTCAGAAGAAGACCCAAGTCTCCAACAAACATAATGAATATGGCTAAAATAAGGAAGATGGTCACAAAAAAGGCACCGATCTTTACTTTTTGCTTAAATTCACGGAGACTCCTGTCCTCCATCCCCGTGCTGTTCCTATTTTCTTCCTTGTTTTTGGTGTTCATTATTATCTTTTCTCTTCATCCACCCTAGACTATTCTCTACCAATTTTCAAGAGGACCCTCCGCATGCCCACGGATGAACTGGTGGACGACAAGATTCTTTGATTGCTTAATCTCCTCTGGGGTTCCAATCTCAATGATTGTTCCCTTGTAAAGCATGGCAATCCTGTCCGCCACCTTAAACGTGCTGTCCATGTCATGAGTGATCACTACGGAAGTCACAGCCAACTCCTCTTTTAGTCTGTTGATCAAATCATTGATGGCATTGGCCCGGATTTGATCGATTCCTGTTGAGGGCTCATCATAGAGAATAATCTCCGGATTGTAGGCAATGGCCCTCGCCAGCCCCACCCTCTTTTTCATTCCCCCGCTGAGCTCAAAAGGCATAAGATTATCCACATTCCGTAATCCCACAATGTTCAGGCACTCTGTCACAATTTTTTGGATTTTTTCCGGCGGATATGTCGTGTATCGCTCCAATCCGAAGCTCACATTCTGAGCCACCGTCATGGAATCAAAAAGGGCTGCGCCCTGAAAGAGCATGGCAAATTTCTTTCGCAACGCGTACAGCTCTTTTTCGTCCCGAAGTTCAAGCACGTTGACTCCATTTATAAAGATCTGCCCCCTGTCAGGCTTAAGGAGTCCTATCATATGCTTGAGGAGAACACTTTTGCCCGAGCCGCTTTGTCCGATGATAACGAGTGTCTCCCCTTTTTTTACTTCTAAATTCAGGCCTCTCAGCACATGATTTTCCCCGAAGGATTTGTGCACATCCACAAAACGGATCATCCCGTGAAGCTCCCTGGAAGAAATTCGCTGAGAAAAAAGTTGAAAATAAGGATGAGAACACTCGAGATCACGGCGGCTCGTGTTGTGGCCTTCCCGACGCCTTCCGCACCGGCTTCCGTGCTCAATCCCTGCCAGCAGCCGATAATGGCGATGATCACACCAAAAAAGACGGCCTTGATAAGTCCGGAGACCACATCCCACATCTCGAAGTAGGTGAGCGTGTTGGTGATGTAGACGTGACGGTTTACTCCCATGAGAACGATGTTGTAGAAAAATCCGGAAAGGATGCCGATAAAATCACCATAGAGCGTCAGCATGGGAAGGATAATAATACATGCTAGGGTCCGAGGGACGACAAGAAAACGGTTCGGATCTGCACCCAAACTAAACAGGGCATCGATCTGTTCAGTAATTTTCATCGTGCCGATTTCAGCCGCCATAGATGAGCCCACGCGCCCCGCAAGCATAAGCCCGACAAAAACCGGAATCAATTCCTTCGCAAGGCCCAAAGAAATAATCGGCCCGGAATAGGCTTCGGATCCATGTCCCACATATCTTGTAAATGCAATATAGATCTGAAGACCAAAGACCAATCCGCCAAAAGCGGCTGTAATAGTAACGATCGGAAGTGATTTGACTCCTATCTCTTCCAGCTGTTGGAGGAAATTTTTCTTCTCCCACGATTTAGTGAAGATGTTTTTAAACGTTTGGTTGAAGAGATCCCCAATTTCTCCTACCTTTGTCAAAAACCGAAACAGGAAGGAAGACCGATTGGGATCTGTCATTTTATGGTTCGTAGGAATGAAATTCCATGTCTGCAAATCTGGCATATTCCCGGATAAAGGCAAGATGGATCTTCCCGGTGGGACCGTTCCGCTGTTTGGCTACAATGACATCTGCAATCCCCCGTTTATTCTCCTCATCCGGATGGTAAAACTCATGCCGATAGATAAAGATGACAACATCCGCATCCTGTTCGATGGCCCCCGATTCTCTCAAGTCAGAGAGCTGTGGAATGGGTTCATTGCCCCTTTTTTCTGGGGCCCGGCTGAGCTGAGAGATGCCCACAACAGGAATCTGCAGCTCCTTTGCCAGCTCTTTGAGCGAACGGGAAATGAAAGACATTTCCTGGTTTCTGTTTTCAAACCGACCTCCCACGCGCATGAGTTGGATATAATCGATGAAGATGATGTCCAAACTGTGCTCCATCTTTAACCGTCTTGACTTGGCTTTCATCTCCATCACACTGAGAGCGGGGGTTTCATCCACAAACACTTTGGCTTGAGAAAGGACTTCAGCCGCAAGCTTGAGCCGCTCAAATTCTCTATCACTGACAAACCCTGATCTGGCTTTTTTGAGGTCAAGTTGAGCTTCAGAACACAACATGCGCAGGACAAGCTGCTCTTTAGCCATTTCTAAAGAAAAAAAACCGACCGATCCATTTCTCTTGACGCCAACATGCTGTGAGATGTTGAGACACATTGCGGTTTTGCCCATCGATGGGCGTGCCGCGATAACCACAAACTCTGAACCGTGAAATCCCGAGGTCAAAGCATCCAGGTCACGAAATCCTGCGGGGACTCCGGTCACCGCATCTTTTTTCTTCCGGAACGCATCCACAACCTCCAGCGTAGGAGAGGTCACGCTTCCTATGTGAACAAAGCCCTGTTGGATCCTTTGCTCTGCCACATGGAGAATCCCGGCCTGAGCCTCATCTAAAATCTGATCGGCATCTTCTTTCTGCTCATAACTCCGGGAAATTGTCTTAGCCGAAGACAAAATGAGTCTTCGTAGGAGTGCTTTTTCTTTGATCGTTTGTGTGTGGTACTCGATGTTGAGACTCCTGGGAACTCCATCCATCAAAGAAGAGACAAAGGTCGCACCGCCCACTTCATCCAATTGTCCACTTTTCTGAAGTTCTTCCGTAACTGAAAGCAAATCTGCCGGGAGGTTTTTATCCACCAGGGCGATGATTTTTCCGAGAATGGTTCTGTGGGCCTCTTTATAAAAATCCTCCGGAGTAACAATAGAGAGCACGACATTCAGATTCTTATTGCTGACCAAAATTCCACCCAGAACGGTCTTTTCGGCCTCCATGCTATGGGGGGGAGTTTTCTTCAAAAACATCAAATCAAGTTCCATGGTTCCTCGGGGCGTGTACTTCCATCAGCCCGGTTGTACAAATATTATAATGATTTTTTATTAGCTTGTCTTGTTTTTCTCGTGACTCTCGTCTTTTTCTTCATCCTTGACAGTTTCTTCAGAACTGGCCGTTTCAATGGGGACTTCTTCTGGTTCTGGCTCTGGCTTTTCCTCCTCACCTTGGGCCGGCGAATCCTTCTGAACCGCCTCTTGGTCTTCTTGAAGCACAGGGTCTTGGGGCTCTTTCTCTTCAGGAGTTTCCTCACTTGGCTCTCCGTCAGCCGCTTTTTCCTCCTCAACCACTTCTTCCTTCTTTTCCTCAGGTATATCTGTTTCTGCTTCTTCTTTGGATGCCTTGGTCACCGACTTTTTTTTCGCCGTTTCTTCAGGGACCTTTGGAGTATCCTTAGTGATGTCTTTCTGAAGGGCACTCTCGGCCGCCAGCCCTTCGGGGATAACCTGGATTTTTATTTCTGCAATGTCATCTAAAAAAACCTTGATCGGCACAGTGAAGCTGCCGATTTTTTTGACAGGTTCTTTGAGCAGAATTTTTTTCTTCTCGATTTCAAAACCCAATTTATCCAATTCCTCTTTAATATCAGCTACACTGACAGAGCCAAATATTGTGTCTTTTTCTCCGGCCTTTCTTTCAAAAGAAAGAGAGACTTCGTTAAGCTTCTGGATGGCCCCTTTATAAGATATCCGAGCTTTTTCCAGGTTCTTTTTTAGGGCGGCCTGTTCCATCTCTATCATCTTCATATTGGAAGAGGTCACTTTTAAGGCAAGCTTTTTTGGGAGCAGATAATTTCTCCCATAGCCGGCAGCAACATTGACAATGTCTCCTTTGTTTCCTAGGTTCTCTATATTTTCCTTTAGGATGATTTTCATGTTCTTTCCTCCACTAGTTCTATGCGTTATCAATCTTGAATATATGGCAGCAGGGCGAGTAATCTTGCCCTTTTTATCGCCACACCCAATTTTCTTTGATGATAAGCACAGGTTCCGGTCACTCGTCTCGGAGTTATTTTCCCTCTTTCTGAAGAATATCTTCTCAGAATATCAACTTTTTTGTAATCAATGTCCCGAATGTTTCGCTCACAAAAGCGGCATACTTTGCGTTTGGGCGGGAAATACTTTCTGTAGGACGGTCTATCTCTTCTCTGTTCTCTTGCCATTTTACTTCTCCTTTTCTTTCTTTACGGCCGTTTCTTCCTTTTCCTGAACGACCTCGTTCTTCTTCGTTTCCGTGTCTTCCCTCTTCTTTTTTAGAGCTGCGTCCTTTGTCTCCGTGTCTTTTTTCTTTGCCTGGGTTTTCACTTCTTCATTCTTCTTTTCCTGTTTTTCTTCTTCTTTCTTTTTTCCCTCAAGCTTTTCTTTTTCTATCTTTTCTTCTTCTTTCTTTTCTTCCTGTTTCTCCTCAGCCGCGGCTTCTATCTTTGGTGTCTTTTCGGAGGGTATTTCTACAGGCTTTTCTTCTTCTTTCTTTTCTTTCTGTTTCCCTTCGGCCGCTGTTTCTATCCCTGGTGTCTCCTCGGAGGGTGTTTTTACGGGCTTTTCTTCAACAACCGTCTCTTCTTCAGCTTTTTCCTTAGCCCTCGGTGCTGAAGGTGGAGCCTCCACCGCTCGGGAAGCCCCTTTCTTCAGTCTCCGGATATTCTCCCGCTCCTCCATCTTGATAGTCAGGTAGCGGATGACGGATTCTGTCTGTTTGAAATTTCTCTCTAGTTCTGTCGGGATATCGACGTCTCCCTTGTAAAGAAAAAACACATAGACCGCATCTTCGAATTTTTTAATCGGATACGCGAGTCTCCTCTTTCCCCATTTGTCCACATTGATCATCTTTCCTTTTTTTTCGGTGACGATCCCCGCCATTTTTTCGATAAGCTGTTCAGCCTCCTCTTCAGGCAGGGTGGGATCAATGAGGAAGGTTGTTTCGTAAAGTCTCATAATAGCCTCCTTATGGCTTTAAAGCTCCTTCTTTTTCCAGAAGGAACAAGGAGCTTTTTTATTTTAATTAAATTGGTTCATAGCTTTTTCAATGTTTTCATTGAGGATTAAATCCAGGGCTTTTTGTGCCAAATCCAATCCCGTATTCAGCAAAGGGCGGTCCTCCTCTTCAAACCGAGAGAGCACAAAGTCCGTGGCTGATATATCCGGCGCGAGGGGCCCGATTCCTACTCTCATCCGGGGAAACCGGGTTGTCTGAATCTCCTGGACAATGGAGCTCATGCCATTGTGCGTGCCCGCTCCTCCACCTGTTCTGATTCGTATTTCTCCGAGCGGTATGTCGAGGTCGTCATAGACAACGAGCAGGTGATGAGGAGCCACTTCCCTACTTTCCAAAACACATTTGACGGCCAGCCCGCTTCTATTCATATAGGTTTGGGGAAGAGCCAAAAGGATTTTTTCTCCACGGTGTTCTGTCAGGATTATTTTGGACATACAAGATCTTTTTCTCAATTTAACCTCCCAGCTCTTGGCCACACGTTTGACAAAAAAAAATCCGACATTGTGACGTGTTTGGAGATATCGTCTCCCGGGATTTCCTAATCCAATTACAGCCCACACGTTGGTTCCTCTACTCTTTGTCCTTCTTTTCTTCTTTTTCTTCTTTTTCTACTTTTTCTTTTCCGTCTTCAGCTTTTTCTTTCTTGATCACTTTCGGTTCTTCGCCTTCAGCCATCACTTCTTCCTCTATCTCTTCTTCGACTTCCGGTTCCTCTTCCTTGGCAGGAGCCTGGATCAGAACTATAGTCACATCAATATCGCTTGTGATTTTGGTCCCTTCGGGAGGGGTGATTTCATCGACCTTGATCGACTGATGAAGATGGAGCGCACTGATATCGACATCAATATGTTCGGGAATATCCTTTGGTAGACATTCGACCTCTATCTCACGCGCGCTGAAGTCGACAAATCCTCCTTCCGCCTTAACGCCAACAGCTTCTCCAACGAGAATAATAGGGACAGCCACCCTTATCGCTTTATCCATCGTGATCTGGATCAGATCCACATGAAGGAGTTCATCTGAAACGGGATTGATCTGAAGCTCCTTGATCATGGCATTTTTTTTTTCTGAGTTGAAAGACACCATGAAGAGTGTGTTTTCTCCTGATTCAGATTTTAAAATGGAAAACAGGTCTTTCTTATCCAAAGTCAATGCGATATTATCCATTCCGAGGCCGTATAGGATTGCCGGAACTCGTCCTTCTCGACGGACTACGCGAGATGCATTTTTTCCGAATTTTTCTCTCTTTTCCGCTTTAATAACCAAGCTCATCTCTCTTTCCTCCTTAGGTAAACAGGGAACTCACCGAACTTTCCTCGTGAATTCTTTTGATGGCTTCACCAAAAAGTTCCGCCACCGAAAGGACGGTGATTTTCTCTGCCGTTTTTGATTCTTCATTCAACGGAACGGTATTTGTAACAACCAGGTTCTCTAACAATGATAGGTTGATTTTCTCGCGTGCCTGTCCAGACAAAATAGGATGGGTGCAGGCAGCAAAAATTCTTCGGGCGCCATCTCTTTTCAAGGCCTCCACGCTCTGTATGATTGTTCCGGCCGTATCGATCATGTCGTCGAGGATGATAACATCACCTCCCTCAACTTCTCCAATGACATTGAAGACCTTGGCCACATTGGGTGCCGGTCTGCGCTTATCAATTATGGCCAGCTTCGCATCGAGTCTTTTTCCGAAATTTCTCGCTCTTCCAACCCCTCCCGCATCGGGGGAAACCACCGTGACATCTTCGAGTTCCATGGGAAGGAAGTGCTGTGCCAAAACCGGGGCCGCAGTCAGATTGTCAACAGGGATGGAGAAAAATCCCTGAATTTGAGGGGAGTGAAGATCCATGGTCAGGATACGATTGGCTCCGGCCGCTTCGAGGAGTTCGGCGACCAACCGGGCCGTTATTGGCACCCGGGGCCTGTCCTTCCAATCCTGCCGAGCATAACAATAATAAGGGACAACCGCCGTAATGCGTTCAGCAGAGGCCCTCTTAAAAGCGTCAATCATTATAAACAGTTCCATAAGGTTGAAATTGGCATCTCGGGCCCCGGACTGAAGAATAAACACGTCCTCTCCACGAACATTTTCATCGATGTAAAAGTGGATTTCTCCATCACTGAATCGATCCAAGACACATTTTCCCAGACTAATCCCCAGATAGCCGACCACTGCTGACGCCAGACTTTTGTTCGAGGACCCTGAAAAAATTTTCATACCGTTTCCTTCTTTCATCCTTTTCTTGGCTGGGGCGGGAGGATTCTAACCTCCGAATGGCGGCTCCAAAGGCCGCTGCCTTACCGCTTGGCTACACCCCAACATTTATGCTGTCCCAGTACTGCGCCCGTGAAAGCGACTTTACCAGGATCAGCGAATATGTGTTCTTCAATCTTTCGTACACATCCAAGGCCTTTTTCCTCTGATGAAAAAGACCGAAAACCGTAGAACCAGAACCGCTGACAAGAGACAGTTCTGATCCCAGTTTGTAGAAAAGGCGTTTTATGTCTCTGAGCTGAGGATGTAAGATAAATACCGTCTCTTCTAAACTGTTTTCTAAGGAACCATACTCAAAGTTGTCTAGAAACCTGATAATTTTACTGTCTTTGCCCTCTGAAGTCAAGAGTGAGAGCCGACGGTAGACATCTGCCGTGATTATGGACAGTTCCGGAAAAACAAGCACACAGTAGAAGGAATCCGGGTCCTCGAGCCGTGTCAGCTCATCCCCTTTTCCCAGGCCAACACACAATCCGCCTTCGAAGAAATAGGGAACATCCGCACCCAATGTCCTCCCTATATCCACAAGTTCTTCTTTGCTGCACTTCAGGTCCCAGATTATGTTTAAAGCATGAAGAGTCATGGCTGCATTGCTGCTTCCTCCACCCAATCCACCGCCAACCGGAATTTTTTTGTCCACATATATCTCGGCACCTAACGAAACAGCGAATCTCTCTTTTAGAAGCCTCGCAGCCAAATAGATTAGATTTTGTTCCCGGGGAATTCGCGGATTATTCCCTTTTAGAACAATCCGTCCGTGAGTATTAGGGGTAAATATTAGAGTGTCGTAAAAATCCACACACTGAAAGAGTGTCCGCAAGTCGTGGTAATTGTCAGGCCTCTTCCTGATCACTTCTAATCCCAGATTAATCTTAGCAAACGACCTAACGCGCATTGGAGAGAATCTCCCTGATCTCTTCCCACGTTTTTTGAGAATACGTCTTCGTAAAGGATGTCACAAACGCCTCTTCCGGAAACGGTTGGTTAAAATTGACATCAAGGATTTTGAGCCGCCCTTCCGTTTGAGGATGAAAAAAAACAACTTCCTGCACCCACTGCGTTGGGCCAAAAAACTCTTGCACCTCAAATGTGAACTCCCCTCTCTGCCCGGATCGAATCCATCCCTTTCTGTTCTTTAAAAACATCCAGGAGGCCATCCCTTCCCGGGTTTTTTTCTGTCCCGAGCTGGGCCAGTATCCACTCATGAGCCCGACGACATCCGAAAGCGACAAATAAAAACCAAAAAGTTTTTCAAGGATTTTCTCTTCCTGTCCCTTCCAATAGACTTTTTTTGCCGGAATGACAAAATAGGCTTCTCCCTGCACAATGAAAAGCTGGTAGTGCACCTTGCCAAAAGGATCGAAGACTTCGATTCGCCCTTTCGAGGGAAGCGAAAAGAGGAAGGAAACGCGAGATCGGGAAGTCTTCCGATGTGTTGTGACGCGGAGCGAAGCATACCCTTCGATTTCTTCAATCTGATCGGAAGGTGGAGCAAGAAGTACTTTTTGTGTCGCACAGGCAGAAAAGAGAAAAAGAGTGCACACCGAGAAGTAAACAAATCGATGAATCATGCGCATCCCCAGTTTTTGGCCTTTTTCGTTATTTATCTGGGCCGCGGGCGGCTATATCTGAGTGTCCAGGGCTCCTTTCGTCTTCCTCCTCACCGAGATGGAAGCCGTAATCATCCGTTTGCATCTTCCTCTGTTTTTTCTTCCTCAGAATTGGGTAAAGAGGAGAACTGAGTTTTCTACTAAAACATGAAAGCCTGGGATCGATAATCATCAAGAGCACAAACATACCAAATACGATCAGGATCGCATATACGGTCCACGGCATTTTCGTTCTCTCCTCGGCGTCTAAGGAGTCTTAAGGATTCTCCTCAGGATCGTGTTGAAATTGGGGGATCTTCGCTATTATTTTTTCTTTTCCCATATAAAATCCAATTATAAATGCCGACGATGTGACCAATAACGCCATAAAAGATTTACAAATATTCTTCATCTTTAGCTCCCCCTTAATTGTCATCAAAATCCATCTAAAAGTCAACCATTTCCAGCGGTTTATACCGGACAATTTTATGCCCAGCTCCCCCGAGTTCTGGCCGAACAGATCAATTCCTTTGAATCCTAGAACCCTTGAATCCTTAGTATCGCCTGTATCAACAATCAGAAAAAGAGTCATGGATAGTTATTCTTCTTTAAAAAATCGGCCGGATGAGGAGGCCTCCCTCCTACAATTTAGATAAGAAATCTGTTATACTATTTTTTTATCTTATAGTGAGAATAAAAATATGCCGATCTACGAATTCAAGTGTTCTAAATGCAAATCGGTCTTTGAAGTCATTCAAAAAGTGGACGCCCCTGCCCTGAAAAAGTGCCTCAAATGCGGTGCACCGGTGCGCAAAATTATATCTCCATCAGCCCTTCAGTTTAAGGGCAGCGGATGGTATATCACAGACTATGCAAAGAAAGATAAAAAAAAGTCAGAACCCAAAGAGACAAAAAAAACAGAGGCCACCCCGGCAAAAAAAGAGGAAAAAAAACCCCTTCCCACTTCTTCAACAAAATAGCATTTTTAAACTTATGAAGATCGTTGTCCGGGCCCCTAACTGGATCGGGGATAGCCTCCTCTCCTTTCCTGCTATTGCGGCCCTTCACGAAACTCTCCCTGAAGCAGAAATCTGGATTACAGGACATGAGTGGGTCAAAGATATTTTTTCCCCAATCGATTATATAAAAGGAATCATTCCGCTTAAAGATCTATCCAGCCGGCGGGGGCTCCTTAAAAACGCAAAAATATTACAGGAAAGTGAATTTGATGTAGGGCTGCTGCTGACTAATTCCTTTTCGTCTGCACTTCTTTTCTATCTTGCTAAAATCCCGCAACGCTGGGGATATAACCGTGATTATCGACGTTTCCTGTTAACAAAAAAGGTCAAGATCGACGACCGTTCACTCCGTGTTCATCAGGCACAATACTACATCAACCTCCTCTCCAATTTAGATATTCCTGCATCTTCCGGATCTCTCATTTACGAGCTCGACCCCGCGGTAAAACGACACGCAAACGATTGGCTGCTCTCTTTGGGCATTACCTTTCAACGCCCACTTGTATGCATGAACCCGGGAGCCTTCTACGGGCCTGCAAAAAGATGGCCGGCATCACGGTTTGCCGAATTGGCTTCCCTCCTCCAGGAAAGAAATCAGGCTGACATCATTATTGTCGGATCAAAGGACGAGTTCGTTTTGGCCCAAACCATTGCTTCACACATGGAACATCCCCCCATCATTCTGAGCGGAAAGACTACAATCTCCCAGTTGGCGGGAGTGCTCCATCACGCCACCCTTTTCGTTTCCAACGACTCCGGCCCGATGCATTTAGCCAACTTCCTAAAAGTTCCAACGGTTGGCATCTTCGGTCCAACAGATCCTCGGCTCACGGGCCCATATCTGCAGCCGTCTTCCGTCGTAAAAAAAGACATCGACTGCTGGCCGTGCCGCCACCGCGAGTGCCCCACAGACCACAGATGCATGAAGGATATTTCTGCAGAAGAGGTCTACCGCGCGTGTACTTGTAAAGGATTTATACTATGAAAAAAAAAGCCGTATTTATAGATAGAGACGGAACTATCAACGCGGATGTCGGATATCCCAGCTCCTACAGTGTGATCGACATCTATCCCTTCAGTTTCGCGGCTGTAAAAAAAATAAAACAGGCGGGACTCCTGGCCGTCATTATCACCAACCAATCCGGCATAGGCAGAGGATTCATCAAAGAAGAGAACCTGCATGATATTCACAATAAGCTGAATGCTGAATTCAAGCGGCATGGCGTCTCCTTTGATGCCATCTATTACTGCCCTCATTATGTTTTCTCTGAAACGGCAAAATACAGGAAAGAATGTTCCTGCCGAAAGCCCAATCCGGGGATGGGAAGGTTGGCCGCCGAAGAGCTGCAGATCGACACCACTTTATCCTACATGGTTGGGGATAAAGTAGAAGACCTCTTGTTTGGAATCAACATAAATGCCACCGTGATCCTTGTCCTCACCGGATACGGCCAAGAATCACTCAAAAAACTTGAAGCCAAGGGAATCCAGCCGGCCTATGTGGCCAAGAATTTATTGGATGCGGCAGATTGGATTGTTGAAAAGGAAAAATCGGTGTCTGCTTCATGATAAGATTCAATGACATCCTCGAAAAACTGTCGTCCGCCTATTCTGAAAAGGATCTTATCCTGCTGAGAAAGGCCTATGTTTTCGCGGCCAGCGCTCACAAAGGTCAAGTCAGAAGATCGGGAGAGCCCTATCTGAGCCATCCTTTAGAAGTGGCCAATATGCTCGCCGATATCAATCTGGATGCAACAACTTTAGCCGCCGGTCTTCTCCATGACGTTCTCGAAGACACCGATGTGACAGCCTCTGAAATTCACAAGGCCTTCGGTAAAGATATTGCCCATCTCGTCGAAGGTGTCACGAAAATCAGTCTCGTCCAGGAATCTTCCCCTGAAACCAGACATGCCGAAAATATCCGAAAAATCATCCTGGCCATGACGGATGATCTGAGGGTCATTTTTATTAAGCTCGCCGACAGGATACACAATCTTAAAACCTTGAAATATCTGGACGAAAAAAAACAAAAACAGATTGCAGAGGAAACACTGGAATTGTATGCGCCTATCGCAACCCGGCTTGGGATGGGGCGGATCAAAGCCGAACTTGAGGATCTCGCTTTCCGTTTTGTCGATCCGGAAAAATACTTTAAAATCAATTCACTAGTTGAGCCAAAAAGAACTCAGGCAGAAAAAGAACTCAAAAAACACCGCAAAACAATCGGAACCCTTCTCAGTAAGAACAACCTCTCCGCAGAAATATCCTACCGATTGAAGAGGCCGTACAGCATCCATCGAAAAATGAAACAGCAGAGCATTTATTTCGATCAAGTCTACGATTTTATGGCCTTGAGGTTGATTCTAAACAGTGTTCCCGATTGTTACGCAGCGCTCGGCATCATTCATCAAAAATGGCCCCACCTTCCCCACCGCTTCCGCGACTTCATCTCTATGCCCAAGCCGAATCTTTACCAGTCCATTCACACAACCATCATGACAGAAAAAAAACAGATGATAGAGATTCAAATTCGCACTCATGAAATGCACGATCTGGCAGAAAACGGGATTTCCTCACACTGGAGATACAAAGACCTCGGGCCTAAATCCAAAATGAAGGAAGACAAGCGACTCCTGTGGCTGCGAGAAATGGTGGATATGTACAAGGAGCAAAAAAATCCCAGAGCCTTTCTCAAAAGCTTGAAAACGGGCCTCATCCCAGAAGACGTGTTTGTGTACACACCAAAAGGAAAAACGATGACTTTTCCCCTTGGCGCGTCCGCTCTTGATTTCGCCTTCAAGATTCATTCCGAGATCGGACTCCACGCTGTCGAAGCTAAAGTCAACGGGCGAACCGCACCCCTAAAGACATTCCTTAAGGCGGGGGATATCGTGGAAATCATTACGTCTCTCGAAACAACCCCGGACCGCCATTGGCTGAATATGGTATTTACTCCTACGGCAAGACACGAGCTGAAACGCTGGCTCAACCTTCAAGACAAAACTAAAAACACAGAGTTAGGCCAAAAACTGTGGGAAAAAGAATCCGAGAAATACCGGCTGCCTATCAAGGCGACTAAAAAAATAGCCCTTCTTAAATATTTAAACCGCGCATTCAATTATCGCGTCAAGACAATAACGGAATTCTATGCTCTTATTGGATCCGGAAAAATTGTATTGAACCGGAAATTTATGGAAAAGCTTTTTTCTCACACCGCCCTGCCGGAAAAAAAGAACACCATTCTAGACAAGGCCATAATTAAAGTTAAGACAAAGCCAAGGGCCGCCATTCCTGTCAAGGACGCCAAGGGCCGGCTGGTGCAGCTGGCCAAGTGTTGTTCCCCCATAAATGGGGAACCGATCACAGGATACATGACTTCCGGAAGAGGGCTTACAATCCACGCGCTCCGTTGTCCTCGTCTCCAGAGAAGCTCTCTGGACGAACAGCGCCTCGTCGATGTCTCCTGGGACACGGCCAACACAGGTTTTCACAAGGGCTCAGTTCTCATAAAAGGAGAAGACTCTCCCGGAGTTTTGGCTAAACTGACCTCGACGATCGCGCAGCTGGGAGGAAACATATCAAAGGCGGAGGTCAAGACCTTTTCTGATAAAAAGGCTCAGATCAAGCTCTCCCTGCGGATCAAAGACATCGATCATTTTCAACTCATTATGAGAAAAATCACAAAGATTAAAGAAATTGACTCCGTAGAAAGAATATAATCTGGATAAATGACGGGTAACGGGTAAAAGGTGACGGGTGATAGAGTCGACCGTTTTTATGAATTAAGCAGACTTGTGAGTTTTAACGACTTTTCCTGAACGAATACACCGGGTACAGGCCCATATATGTTTGACTTCCACTCCTATCTTTGCTTTGACTCGCTGCAGGTTCGGTTTCCACTTTTTCTTAGAGGCCTTATGAGAATGGCTTACTGAGTTCCCGAAAATCGGGCCTTTTCCACAAATTGCACATGTTTTTGGCATTATTAATCACTTCATCCTGAATGATACAAATGTTATTTATAACACATTTCACCCTTTCGTTTCAACTCCAAGACTTCCTCTTCTCATTTTGTAGGCATCGAGAGTGTTTTTCATGAGAAAGGCAATTGTCAGGGGACCAATGCCTCCCGGTACGGGGGTAACAAATGCGGCCTTTTCAAAAACCTTGGGGTGGACGTCACCGATAACCGTATAGCCTTTCTTGGCAAAGTCTTCCACTCGTTTATCGTCAGGGCCGAAAAGCTCGATGACTCTGTCTTTGTCCTTGTATTGACTCGTCCCGACGTCTACAACGACGGCCCCCTCTTTAACAAATTCCGGTGTGACGAATGCCGGCTTTCCCATCGCGGCGACAAGAATATCCGCCTCTGCCGCCACCTCGGGCAGATTTTTTGTTCGTGAATGACAGGTGGTCACCGTCCCATGAGCATTGGTCATCATCACGGCCAGCGGCTTGCCAACGATGAGGCTCCGGCCGATAATCACGATCGTTCGCCCCTCAACAACAATATTCCGGAATTTGAGAAGCTCCATGATACCCGTAGGGGTCGCCGGCCGTAGGCCTTTTTCATTCATCAGCAGATTGCCCAAACTAATCGGGTGTATGCCGTCAACATCCTTATCCGGGTGTATGGCCGTGATAGCTTCGTATGGACTCAGCTGGGGAGGCAGGGGCAGCTGAACAAGAATGCCATCCATATCTTTTCTTTCATTCAGCTCCTTGATAGTCCGGCGAAGAATTTCCGGCGGCGTATCTGCAGGCAAAGAAATAACTTCGGAGGCAATCCCCAGCTTCTCGCAGGCTCGTCTTTTCATCCTCACGTAAATCTGAGATGCCTTATTTTCCCCCACAAGAATAGCAGCGAGCCCCGGCTCTTCATTCCTGGCTGCCTTAATAGCCGACACCTCTTTTTTGATCTTTTCTCTTATCTCCTCAGCCAGCGTTTTTCCTTCAAGCCACTCTGCCATGCGCTTCTCCTTTTAATTCATAAAAACTGCATACACCGTTAATTCTCTCTAAGAATATCAACTTTATAGCATCCTTCTCAGTAAAATCAAGGCCATCTCTTACGTTCTTGATATTTTCGATCAATTGTCGGCATTGTTTATGAATAAGTCAGTTTAGACATCTGTCCTCTTTTTGTAACAATGAAAACAAAAAGAACCCCGTTTTTTAAGGACACTGTTTTGGCATGAATATTGCATGGTTGAGTTGTTCTTCGGTGTGTAGACGGATGAACCATATCAACGTATAATAGAAGAAAAATAAATTTAGAGGAATGTAGAGAAAATGAAGAAAAAACAACAATCCTTATTCCTTATCTGTGTCTCCATGGTTCTTTTTCTCTCCGGATGTGCCTCGGTAATGAGGACAAACAGCCAAATGCAGTTTGGTATTAAGGCCGCCCAAAAAGAGCTGTGGAATGAAGCGATATTTCGGTGGGAAAAAGTTTTAGAAATCAAGCCGGAGTCTGGAGCCGCATACAACAACCTTGCCGTAGCCTACGAAAAAAAAGGCGCGTGGGACAAAGCGGAAAAGGCCTATGAGGCGGCCATAAAGTTCGCCCCAAAAAACAAATATATACAATTGAACTATGAGAAATTCAAAACACGCAATGAATTTCAAGAAAAGAAAGAATCGGAAAAAAAGAACAATGAAAAAAAATAGCCTCACCATACTCATTTGTCTCGTGGTCCTATCCTCCTGTATGACCAATGAATCCTGGAAACTGAAGATCGATATCCCCAGACAAACGGAACTCGACATAGAGGCCTTCGACTCAGTCATCATTACGCCTTTTCTCGTGGAGGAAGACGTCGAGGGTTTTGATCTCCGAAAGGAACTCGGCGATTATTTTATGGGAACGTTCACCCGAAAGACCACCGTTGATGTCTTAACAAGAGACATTCTCGTGGAGAATGAAGCCCAGTTTGAATCTTCGGATTTTTGGAAAAGCCAGGAAAGCAATGGAGAAAAAACCCTGTTTTTAACAGGGAGCGTGCAATACACATCCGAAACGCGGAAGGCCCTCCTAAAGAGGGCAAAGAAACGCTATGAAGATCCATTCTCTGAGGAGACCAGGCTGAAGCAGCGAAAATTTTACACTCTTAATGTGCACCTTTTTCTCATCGATGCAAAATCCGGGAAGGCCGTTTACAAAAGAGAATATAAAGAGACCAAAGGCTATGAAAATCCCAACCAAACATCCTATTTTGCATTCTTCGACCTTATCCAGCAGATCCAGGAAAAACTTCTCCGTTCAATCCTTGGGCTGGAACAGGTTCAAGAAAGATACCTTGTCATCAAGTAGAGGCATAAGGAGTTTTCCATGAAAAATTACATAAAACTGATTTTCGTATTTCTTTTTGTAGTCGTCCTGTCCACCCAGGGTCTGGCTCAGATGTTTCGCATTCCCTATTACGGAAAAAATAAAATCATGTACAAGAGGTTCGCCTGGAACCACTACAAGACCGAACATTTTGATTTCCACTATTATTCTGAAGATATCAAAACATTAGAAAAAATCGCCGCCTTGGCTGAGAGCGCCTATTCGAGATTAAGCCGTGATCTCAAGCACGAACTGTCCGCCACTATCCCCATCCTCTTCTATTCGTCCACAACAGACTATGAACAAACCAATCTCTTCAATGCGGCGGGAACGCTGGGGGCCGCGGATCCGGTCCTCTACCGCATCATTCTTCAGGGTGATATGCCCATAGATGAACTTCAAGATCTATTTGAACATGAAGTGACTCACATTTTTCAATATGATCTTCTCTGGGGCAGCCCTGGAGGAGCCCTATATGCCGTTTCCCAGCCCCCTCTTTGGATCATAGAGGGGTTTGCCGAATATAACACACAAAATTGGTCCACATGGTCCGAGATTATCGTCCGGGATGCCGTTCTCAACGACCGCATGCCCCGGTTCACCCAGAACGGGACTCTTTTCTCCCAGTTCCCCTCACCCCGGCCACTCGCCTACGACTTCGGCCATGCCATATATGACTATATCGAACACACGTACGGACGGGAAGGAATAACGGAATTGTGGCAGGCCATGAAAAATTCTCCAATGATTGGCCGGATCAATCCCATAAAAAGAGTTTTCAAACAGACGCTAAAAGAATTCAATCACTCGTTTAAAAAATACCTCCGCGCCCGGTTTAAGGACTATTTGACACGGGAAAATCCCGAAGACTACAGCAACGCGATTGGCCCCGAATTCCCCCTCAACCCATTCTACTTCTCCTTTTCTCATGCCTTATCTCCTTCTGGCGACATTGTGGCCATCCTCACGCAGAACCTGATAGAACGAGATTTGGACATCCTGTTTGTCTCCACAAAAGACGGAAGTGTCATCAAGAACATTACGCGGGGATACACCATACAGTACGAATACATCCGGCTTGAGACCGATCCGACCAACGGAAGCGTTGTGGCCTGGTCTCCCGATGGAGACAAGATTGCGTTCTTCGGCCGGGCCGCTCAAAAGTACTCCCTCTTTATCCTCGATGCCCTTACGGGAAAAACTCTGTCTAAAATAAAAATCCCTTATGATCAGCCCACTGCCCCTGTCTTCCTCTCGGACAGTAAAGAGCTCCTCTTTACTGGTTTTCATGATGGGAACCATGATATCTTCAAGATTCATCTGGAGACTGAAAATCTTCTCCACATGACCTCGGACGATCTCTTCGAAAAAGCGCCGGCGGTCTCCCCGGATGGAAAAACGGTGGCCTACACAATCCGGCTCGACACCTATGACAAGTTATTTCTTTCCCCTATTGATGATTTTTCAAAAAAAACACAGCTGACCTTCGGAAGAGGGAATACCACCACGCCTTCCTTCACTCCTGACGGAAAAAAGCTCTATTTTTCAGGAGACATGAGAGGGGCGTTCAACGTTTACTCTCTCGATCTCGAAAACGGAGAGCTCATGGTCTATACGGATGTGAGAACGGGCAACTTTCAGCCGGCCGTCATTCCCAACAGCGATGATGAAATCATTTTTTCTTCTTTTAACAAGGGCGCCTTTCAGGTCTTCAAAAGCAAGCTGGAAGGGGAGGTTGAAAAGACGATCTCCTTTGTGGAAATCGAACCAGAAGAGGAGTTCAAGCGCTTTGAGCCCATCGTAACGGTAGAAATCAACAAGGATGAAATTAAGGTATACAAGGGGCTCGGCAAGCTGTATATGGTCTCTCGGCCTCCCATCGACGCGATTCTTTCTACAGACGGCTCTATTTATGGAGGGTCCGCGGTTTCGTTCTCAGACCTCATGGGTGATTACAACTTTTCTCTCCAGGCTTATCAAGTGAGAAGCTTTCGATCCTACTATTTTGCCTACACAAACATGAAGTCCCGCCTGCAGTATCAGGCAAGCGCCTACCAGTACACCTTATTCTATTATCCGGAATATGCGTATTATGACCCGACACTCTACCAGTTTCTCAGCTACCGCGATGCGATCGCCACAAGAAAGATCACAGGCATCTCGGTCGCCGCTTTCTATCCGTTTAATAGGTATTATCGTTTAGAAGGTTCGGTCGGATTCATGAACTATGATGAAGACTTTTTCGATCCCTATATGACACAGCAGCTTATCGATCAAGGCGGTGGATTCGGAGGATTTCTAAGCGGAAATTCCCTCAGTGCTTCTTTTTCTCTTACGGGAGAAACGACGCGATTCATTCCGTATGGACCTTTGGCCGGACATACTTTTAAGATCACCTTGGACCAAGCCCTCCCGGTTGGCAAACAATTCATCCAGAATACTACGGTCCAGCTTGATGTGCGCAAATATCTCAATATTGGGTCTAACGCTCTGTTTGCCGCTCGGTTTTTTGGCTTTGCCAGTAGAGGCAAAACTCCCTACATTTTTTATTTTGGCGGGAACAACGAAATTCGTACTGTCTATTACTTTTCCCAAATCGGTAACGAGGGCTGGTATGCAAACCTTGAATTCAGGTTTCCCGTCTTTAATTCGGCGACAACGCCTATCGGCCAAGTCGGGCCCATTCGCGGAACGCTCTTTCTTGATATGGGGAGAGCAAAACTCAAAGGATGGCCGGCTAAGATGTTTAGATTTGATGCAGAAAATCCTTTTTCTCCTCTGGTTCAATTTGACACCATCGGCTCGTACGGATTTGGATTCCAGTTCTTCTTTCTGGGCTTTCCGATCCACCTCGACTTTGTCAAGAGATTCGAAATTCCTGACATGAGCCACCCTTTTCAATTCAACGATCTTCGGGGACTAGACATTGGGAATTTAAAAGCAAAGCTCTGGATTGGATTTGATTTTTAAGATGGTTTTTCTTTTTTTTATAAAACCCTGATATTTGTCTTGAATTTCAAAAAACGGGGTGATAGTATAGGCAGGCTTTCTTAGTAACCCGTATCAGCAAATTGATTTTTCCACAGCTGTGGAAAAATCCGTGGAAATCTA
>JAZFSR010000181.1:0-8003 GCA_036446295.1 Candidatus Aminicenantaceae bacterium | reverse complement strand
AATACGAAAGATTTGAGGTTTATGTTTAGCCGAAAAGCGTATGTGTTTGACAAGGGAATGATGAAGTAATAAATTTGGAGGCGATAGATTGACCCTTTGTAGGACAAGATTCAGATGAAACGTAAAAGCGAAAAAAAATTCAGTCCTGCACAGTTTCTTGCTTTAAGCTTTCTTGCGGCAGTCGCAGTGGGTACCGGCCTTTTTCTCCTCCCTTTCAGCACTAAAACCGGGCATTTGTCTTTGATCGATGCGCTGTTTCGAGCCACTTCATCCGTATGCGTGACAGGTTTATCCGTTCATGACACGGCTTCCTACTTTACTCCAGCCGGGCAGATCGTCAGCATGATTCTGTTTCAATTAGGGGGCGTAGGGATCATGACTTTTTCGACACTGATCCTTTTAGTCGCTAGGAGGAAAATTTCCATAAAGGACAGGATCATCATCCAGAATGAATTTCATTATGCTTCTCCCAAAGATTTCAAAACTCTGATTAAAAATGTTTTTCTCTTTGTTATCGGGATGGAAGCTTTAGGTGCTGTATTTCTCTTTCTCCATATGGGAAAAGGTGTGTCCTTCGGACAGGGTATCTTTAGTTCGATCTTTCATTCAATATCCGCGTTCTGTAATGCCGGGTTCTCTCTTTTCAGCAGCAATTTTGAAGCGTATAGGAGTGATATCTGGATCAATATAACGATGATGTTATTGATTATTTTTGGAGGGATTGGATTTCTCGTGCTTATGGAAGGTAAAGATGTGTTTTCTGCCATTTTGAAGAAGAAAAAAACACATGTTTCCCTCCATACAAAAATTGTCCTGACTTTTACCTTTTTCTTGATCTTCCTCCCGTGGATAGTGTTCTTGATTGTAGAATGGAATCAGTCGCTGCAGACTTTTCCAGTCAAAGGGAAAATTCTTGCGGCTCTTTTTCAGGTCGTATCTGCTCGCACAGCCGGGTTTAACACCATGAATATGAGCACCATAAGTTTCTCCTCGGTTTTGCTGTTGATTCTCCTCATGTTCATTGGAGCTTCCTCGGGATCAACGGGTGGAGGCATCAAGACAAGTACGTTCGGAGTGATTTTTGCCTTTCTCAAATCTAAAATAACCGCACGGGATTCCGTGAATCTTTTTTACAGAACTCTCCCAACCGACCTGATTATGCGGGCTTTTACCGTCGTGACACTGAGTTTTTCCATTATCTTCTTTTCTTCGTTTATCCTGTCTCTTGTTCAGCCAGAATTTACCATGAAAGAAGCCGTCTTCGAAGTTTTTTCCGCGTTCGGTACGGTAGGCTTCTCTCTCGGGATTACATCCCGGTTGAACACGGCAGCCAAAATTGTGATCATACTGACAATGTACATAGGAAGGATTGGCCCGCTGACCCTTTTATGGGCTTTTAGCCGGCAGAAATCTTTTGGGCGGTATGAATATCCTGAGGAAAATGTGATGATAGGATAGTTTGATAATTAAGGAGTCATCGAAAATGAAATTTGCAGTGATCGGTCTTAGCAGCTTTGGAGCGAATGTGGCCAAAACTCTCTATGAAAAGGGAAATGAGGTTCTTGCCGTTGACAGCGATAAAGATAAAATAGAGGAAGTCAAAACTTTTGTTTCACATGCGGTTCACATGGCCTCGGATGACAAAGAGAATCTCCTGGCTCTGGGAATTCAGGATATGGATGTGGTTATTGTCAGTCTTGGGCCTGACATGGAATCCTCGATCTTGACTGTACTCTACCTGCATGAGATCCGGGCAGGACGAATCGTGGCCAAGGCTCTCAATGAAGATCATGCGAAAATACTCGAAGCTGTCGGGGCGACGGAGGTCATCTTTCCAGAAAAAGACATGGCAATCAAAACAGCCCGCCGCCTCAGCAATCCCCATGTTCTTGAATATTTTCCCCTTCTTTCCGGTGTCGTCATTCAGGAGATTGCTCCTACTGAAAAATTCATCGGCAAAAGCTTAAAAGAATTAGATCTGCTGAATAAATATGGAATTCTGGTCATTGCCATTAAAGAAATTATTCCTGAAAAAACCACCTACATCCCAAAAGCTGATTTTGTCATAAAAGACAGCGATATTTTGATTGTTTTGGGCGAAGACAAGCAGCTCTCTAAATTGGTGTCATGCTAATCCACACCCTACCCAGTTAAGAGAGTGTTGAGAATATGTAGAGCAACCTGTTTGGCCTGCTTCCCGCTCTCTTTAGCCGGTCCGACACAGGACGGGCAGCCCTCCCGGCAGGGACAAGCCGTGATTGTTTTTCGGCATCGATCCAGCAGATTTTTTCCAAGTTCGAAGAGTGACGGACTCAGGCCGATGCCGCCCGGATAATTATCGTAAATGAAAATGTTTGGTTCGAAATCAATGTTTGAGAAGTCGAAGGGTTCATCTTCATCGGGTATCTTGAACGGGATGTTTCTGGGAGGTATCGATCTTCCCGAGGAATTATCGCCGACCGAGACACCTACATCATGAATATCACACATCATAAATATCGGAGCGACGTGGTGCATGCAGTAGGCGAGGCCGAACAGGCCGTTGATTCTCTCCTCTGAAGGGAAAGGCAGGGAATGAAAGAGTTCGGAGGGAATGGTCATCCAATAAGCCGTCGTGTGCATCTCGTTTTGTGGGAGGCTCAAGTCTCCGGCTCCAACATTCTCCATAGTAAAAAATTTTATTTTCTTGAATCCAACGACTTGAGTGGCTATATGCACTTCACCATGAAGAATCGGGAAGCGGTTTAGAAATATTTTATCGAATTCATCCAAAATCTTGATTTTGGTATAGTCAATGGCGTCCGTGTAGTAATCGATATCCGTTTTTTTGACATAGGCCTTTCTTTGGTCAAAATCTAATTTTTCAACATAGTATTGGATTCCTTCGCAGATATAGATGGCCTTAGGATGGAGAGTCGTCAAAGCTGAGCCATAGTCCACTTCGGCGATCACCGTTGCTTTTTCGGTCGTGTCCACCACGACAAAATTGTCCGAACTGACGCTTCTGAGATTGACTCCGTCAGCCGGATAGGCTTCAGAAATCCAAAACCATTTGTTTCCCGAATGATGCACCATCTTTTCGTCTTCGAGAAACTGGAGAATTTCTTCAGTGTCCACCTGTCCGAATTTATCTCCGTCTTCGAAGGGGAGTTCAAAGGCGGCACATTCGATGTGATTGACCAGGATAGAAAGGTTGTCCGGATTAATCAGGGCCTTCTCAGAGGGTTCAGAGAAAAAATAATCAGGATTATTCACGATGAATTGATCCAAAGGAGCGCTTGAGGCGACGAGTACGGCGGCGGATTTTCCGGTTTTTCGGCCTGCCCGGCCTGCTCTCTGCCAAGTGCTGGCAATGCTTCCCGGGTATCCGGCCAGTACCGCCACATCCAGGCTTCCGATATCGATACCCAATTCCAAGGCGTTTGTGGCGACGACGCCTAAAATGTCTCCATCCCTTAATTTTCTCTCGATTTCGCGTCTCTTTAGGGGAAGGTACCCCCCTCTGTATCCGCGGATGAGGCCTTCCTTTTGGATGCCTTTTTCGATGTCCTCTTTGAGATAGGTCACAAGAACTTCGGTGATAAGCCGGCTCCTGGCGAACACTATTGTCTGCAGGTTGTTTCTAAGAAAAAGAGCGGCCACTCGGCGTGATTCATTTACATAGGACCGGCGGATGCCAAGAAATTTGTTGACGACCGGGGGATTGTAAAATATGAAGTATTTTTCTCCATGTGGGGATCCATTGTCCGTGATGATGGAAACAGGTTCTTCTATGGTTTTTTCCGACATTTCTTTTGGATTGGCAATTGTTGCCGTACAGAGGATAAACTGAGGGGATGAGCCGTAAAAATTTGCAATTCTTTTCAAGCGTCTAATGATATTGGCCAGATGGCTTCCGAAGATTCCACGGTAGTTGTGCAGCTCGTCGATGACGATATATTTCAGGTTTTCAAAGAGTTTCATCCATTTTGTGTGGTGAGGAAGAATTCCCGCATGGAGCATGTCCGGATTAGTGAGGATGATGTGTCCCCGTGTCCGGATAGCCTTTCTTGCATCCTGAGGGGTATCTCCGTCATATGTAAAAAGCCTCACTTCCTCGGGAAGTTTTTTGATGGTGTCATCCAACTCAGCCCTCTGGTCCTGGGCGAGGGCTTTTGTGGGAAAAAGATAGATGGCTCTTGATGATGGATTCTTCAAAATTGAGTCGAGCACGGGCAGGTTGTAGCAGAGCGTTTTTCCCGAGGCTGTCGGAGTGACGACGGCAACATTTTTTTGATCGTGGAGAAGCTGCCAGGATTGGAGTTGATGTGTATAGAGTTTTGAAAAACCTTTGTCCTGGAGGACTTTGACCAGGGCCGGATGGATGTCTTCAGGATATTCCCGGTATTGTCCCTTCTTTGCAGGGATATGCTTGATCATGGTGATCGAGTCCGTGTGGAAATTCCATTTTTTCAGAGTTTCGAGGGCTGCGATGAGTTGGCTGTCTTTGTTCATCTTATTGTCCTGTACCTATCCTGAATTATTCATAAAAACTGCCGCCTCTTTCATTTATTCTTAATGATATTAACTTGATAGCATGATATTTAGTAACCCACGTGAAAATCATTTTTTATGTTTGCCAGTCTAAATAAAAGCCGGCATTTTTTACCCCAAGGGGGCGAACCGATCTTACCACATCTGCTTCGTTCCGGTCCATTCGCGGTGGATAACCACAGCTTCATGGGCCGATGCCTCGCATATGCAGCCACCTCGACTCGCGAATAATCCAGATTAATTTGTCTTATCTTAGTATGTGCTTGCGGCTTACACAAGGTTATTGTTGTCTGAAAAGAAGGGTGTGTTAAAATAAAAGGTTATGCTCGAAGAAATTAAGATCCTGAAAGCCGCTCAGCACAACTTAAAGAAGATCGATGTCACGCTGCCGCGCAATAAACTGATTGTGATCACCGGGCCGAGTGGATCGGGGAAATCTTCTTTGGCCTTTGACACTCTTTTCGCCGAAGGTCAGCGGAGGTATATCGAGTGTCTGTCCGCGTATGCCCGTCAGTACATCGAGCAGATGGAAAAGCCCGAAGTGGAAGCCATTGAAGGCATTTCTCCTTCAATTTCCATCGATCAAAAGACAATCTCCTCGAATCCCCGCTCTACTGTAGGGACGGTCACCGAAACGTATGACTTTCTCCGGCTGCTTTTTGCCAGAGTCGGAATGCCTCACTGCCCCCGATGCGGGCGCAGGGTCAGTACTCAAACATCTCAGCAGATATTGGAGAAAATTTCCGAATCTTTCCCGGCGGAAAAAGTGAAAATACTGTCTCCGGTTGTCAAGGGACGAAAGGGGGAATACCTCCGTCTGTTTGAAAGAATGCAAAAAAAAGGATTTATACGAAGCCGGATTGATGGGCAAATTCGAGAGATGGACGAGGACATTGTCCTTGAAAAGACGAAGAAGCATCATATCGAAGTCTTGATTGATGAGATCGATGTAAATCCTTTATCTTTAGATCGATTGAAAGAAGCTGTCGACAGAGCGCTAGAGCTGTCGGAGGGAGATCTTCTCCTCTTGAAAGAAGATGGAAAAGAATTCTATTATTCCTTGAACCTCCTTTGTCCGTATTGTGAAATCAGCCTGCCTGAACTGGAGCCTCGATCCTTTTCTTTTAACAGTCCCTATGGTGCATGTCCCAAATGTCAGGGCCTTGGTTTTCAATCTATTTCTGATGAATGGGGGGATTCGGTACTATCAGATGAGCCCTGTTCTCGATGTGAGGGGAGCCGGCTAAGAGAGGAGAGTCTCGCGGTTAAAGTTGGCGGCTGTAACATTTTTGAACTGAGTGACCTGCCTGCCGATAAACTCATTAAAAATCTATCGTCATTGGAGTTTACGGCCTCCCATAAGATCATTGCCGACAAGATTTTGAAAGAAATTCTGCCTCGTCTTCGTGTGATGAAGGATTTAGGCATGTCCTATTTGCAGTTGACCCGCCCGAGCGCCTCCCTTTCCGGAGGTGAGGCCCGTCGTGTTCGCCTTGCGACACAAGTGGGAGCTAAGCTGAGGGGTGTTCTCTATGTGTTGGATGAGCCCACAATAGGGCTCCATCAGAGTGACAACAGCAAGCTCATATCACTCTTGAAGGAAATCCGGGATCAGGGAAATTCTGTCGTTGTGGTCGAACACGATGAGCAGACTATTCGTGCGGCGGATTTTTTGCTCGATCTCGGACCTGGTGCCGGAGAGGAGGGAGGATGGAAAGTGGCGGAAGGAACCCTTGCTCAAATCCTTTCTTCCTCAGAATCTTTGACAGCAAAATATTTGACCGGAGAGAGAACCATCCCAGTTCCAGCCAAGAGGAGAAAACCCAAGGGGTGGCTCACTATTTTGAAGGCCTCCGAACACAACCTTAAGCAGATAGACGCCAAAATTCCCCTTTCAGTTTTAACAGCCGTCACGGGCGTCTCGGGTTCCGGAAAGAGCACGTTGGTCTATGATATTTTATTCAAAGCACTCTCAAATATTCTCTATAAGGCCAAACAGAAACCGGGTCAACATGAATCCATCCTGGGTATAGAACAAATCAACAAAGTGATCTCCGTTGACCAAAAAGCTATCGGCAGGACACCTCGTTCAAATCCGGCAACCTATACGGGGATATTTACCGCCCTGAGACAGCTGTTTTCGATGACACAGGAAGCAAGGATACGCGGGTATTCTGCCAGCCGTTTCAGTTTTAATCTGTCTGGCGGGCGCTGCGAGGAATGTCAGGGAGCTGGTGCAAGGAAAATTGAAATGCATTTTTTACCGGATGTCTTTGTCACTTGTGAGCGGTGCCGGGGCGATCGATATAACCGGGAAACTCTTGCCGTCCAGTACAAAGGGAAAAGCATTGCCGAATATTTGAGAATGACAGTCGATGAAAGCTATCCGTTTCTTAAGGCCCATCCCCTCCTCAAAAGGAAACTGGAAATCCTCCGTAGAGTGGGGATGGGATATATCCGGCTCGGTCAACCGGCGCCGACTTTGTCAGGAGGGGAAGCCCAGAGGATAAAACTAACAAAGGAACTCGGACGAAAGAATACGGGAAACACTCTCTATCTTCTTGATGAACCCACTACAGGGCTTCACTTCGATGATGTGAGAAAACTCTTGGAAGTTTTGGCAGAACTGGTGGAGTTGGGAAACACGATTGTTATCATTGAACACAATCTTGATGTTATAAAAGTTTCCGATTATATTATTGATATGGGACCCGATGGAGGAGAGGCCGGCGGCAGTATTGTTGCCCAAGGCTCTCCGGAACATGTGGCTCAATCCAAGGAGTCCCATACAGCCCCATTTTTAAAGAAAGCTTTATCACAAAGGTATTGAAACGATGGCATTCCAAAACATCTTAGGCAACTCCAGAGTCAAGACCATCCTGTCTAAATCACTGCAGAGGAATAGAGTCCCTAATTCTCTTCTCTTTACCGGACCTGATGGGGTGGGGAAAAAAGAGATGGCCCTGGTTGTGGCCAAGGCCCTCAACTGCTTGCAAAAAACTGAAGATTCCTGTGAAGAGTGCACATCGTGTGTAGCAATAAATAAGAAAATATTTCCAGATGTTATGGAGGTGTCCCCTCAGAAAAATGTAATTAAAATTGAGCAGACGAGACTCCTGAAATCCACAACTTATCTCAAACCCATGGTGGGAAAAAAAAGGGTGTTTATCATTTCAAATGCCGAGAAAATGAGTGAAGAGGCCTCAAACTCTCTTTTGAAGATCCTGGAAGAACCCCCGTCCTTTTCTCATATTCTCTTGCTCACGGACAATCCTTATCTGATTTTACCTACAATTAAATCCCGCTGCCAAGTCCTGTCATTTGCTCCTGTTTTTAAGGAAGATATAGAGACGCTACTGCTTGAAAAGGGGTATGAAACAGAAAAAGCCCGAGTTATATCTCTGGTGGTCCATGGGAATCTAAGATATGCCCTCAGCCTGGATTGGGATGATTTACAGGAAAAAAGACAA